>WRAZ01000005.1 GCA_009779925.1 Chitinivibrionia bacterium | reverse complement strand
GGCAACAATCTTGAAAGGGGGATTTTGTTGCTTAGTGCGTATAACGCGCTGCAAAACGACGAATCAAGGCGTATCTTTGCGAATCTTTTTCTTAGCAATATTATAAAAGCAATTTAGACAAATTCCTTCATTTAGGGGTTTTTACTCCACAAATGCGAATGATTTTAGATACACTAAGATATCGGCTTATGGAAAAAGGTAAAGATTTAAGTGTTTACGAAATTAATGACTATGATTTCTTTTTTGACAAGCAATATTTTTCTTTACCGGAAATGACTTGCAATGACAACGAAATTTTTATTGATTGCGGAGTATTTAACGGGATAACAGTAAAAGATTTTGTTGAGTTTTGTAAGGGGAAGTACAACAAAATATATGCCTTTGAGCCAATTCCCGATCAATACAAAAACTCATTGCAAAACCTACAAAAATGGGGAATAGAAAGAGTTGAATTAATAGAAAAAGGCGTATGGAGTAGCGAGGCAACTTTTAATTTTGCTGTGAATGGAGTATCCTCTCAAATTTCTGACAACGGTACTATTCCCATAGAGGTTGTTGCCATAGATTCCGTTATTCCTGAAAACGAAAACATTACATTTATAAAAATGGATATAGAAGGTGCAGAGTTAGAGGCATTAAAAGGCGCGGAAAATACAATTCGCAGGTGTAAACCGAAACTTGCTATCTGTATTTATCACAAACCAATGGATGTTATTGAAATTCCGGCTTTTATAATTTCGCTTGTTCCTGAATATAAGTTTTATATAAGACATCATTCTTTAGGCAAAAATGAAACTGTTTTGTATGCGATTTTATAATAGTTTGCTATTTTTGTTTGAAAACAACTAATGTTTTGGAAGAATTACAAGGGAAGATTGATGGAGAATGGTTTCTTTTTTGAAGCAGGTAAGTTTGCCTGTTTTTTTGTTTTGGCGGACTCAAGAACGCGCAGTTGTTATTACTTTCCAGTGTCCGCCTTTATTTGCGCCGATTCGCTCTATTATGCCTTTTGCTTTTAGATTGAATATCCTATCTTTCGTCGCCGTTATCCCTCTTTCGATTTTTTGAGCGATATTCGGAATGGAAATAACATTGTCCTCTTTCATCAAATCTAAAATAACATCATCAACACGGTCGGTTTTCTCCAAACTTTCGGCGACATTTCTAACGCCTGAGCCGAGAATATCAGCGCGTCCTATTTCGGTAAAGAATTTTGTCAAAATAGGATTTTTAGGATACGGCGTAAAATTTTCAAGAGCAATTCGTCCGGGCGTTTTGGGCAAACTCCAATTTTCAGCAACAATACGGTCGCGTATCAGTTGTTCAAGTTTTGTTAATGCCATCTTTTCCCTTTCACAACCTCACAAATCTTCTCAACATCCTCCATCACCAAGTCCGCGTACATTGGCAGGCAAATTACTTCTCTTGACATTTTTGTCGCGTTGGGCAAATTTTTGGCGGCACTGCTGGGCAGTCCTTTGTATGGCAAAAATTCGCTTATCAGCGGGTAAAAATATCTTCTTGCGTAAAAATCGTTTTCTTTTAGTCTTTCATAAAGCGCGTCTCGGCTCATTCCATATTCTTTTTCGTCGATAAATATAGGAAAGTAAATGTAATTATGCTTTACGTTTTCAATATCGTTAAAAAACCGTAAGCCCTTAACGTCTGAAAGCAAGTTTCTGTAATGTTCGGTGATTTTCTTGCGCTTCTCTATTTCTTTGCCTATATGTTTCAGCAAAAGCAAGCCGTAAGCTGCGCGGACTTCGTCCATTTTTCCGTTAATTCCGTTTATTATTACTTTGGTTTCGCTTACAAAACCGAAATTTTTCAGATTATCTATTCTTGTTTTTGTAATATTATCTCTGCAAACCAAAGCTCCGCCTTCCAATGTGTTGAATGATTTTGTCGCGTGAAAACTGAGCGTTGCCATATCGCCGTATTCCAAAATACTTTTGCCGTTTATTTCTACGCCAAAGCAATGCGCCGCGTCATAAATAACTTTTAAACCGTATCTGTCGGCGATTTCTTGAATTTCATTAACCTTACACGGATTTCCGTAGCAATGAACGGGCATTATAGCCGTGGTTTTCGGAGTAATCGCTTCTTCTATTTTTTCGGGCGAAATATTGCCGTAATTATCAACATCGGCAAATACAGGCGTTGTGCCTACCCATTGAATTGAGTGCGTTGTCGCGGCAAAAGAGTATGGCGTAGTAATAACTTCGCCCGTAATTTTCATTGTTTGCAAAGCGGTGGTAAGCGGCACGGTTCCGTTTGTAAAAATGCTTAAATGCTTGATTTTCAGGTGTTTGCACAACTCTGCTTCAAATTCCTGATGATACAAACCGCTGTTTGTCACGATTTTTCTCTCCCAAATATCCTCGAGATAAGGTATAAATTCCACAAGCGGCGGCATAGACGGTTTTGTTACGGTTATTGGCATTGTTCCGCTTCCTTTTTTTGTTCAAATATGTGCTCTATTCCTCTTTTATCCTTAAATTTCACGTTGGGCAACTTAAAAACCGGATCAGAAATTAATGTCAAAAACTCTTTGTGCCGCGGGTTTCGCTCGTCGTACACATCTTCAATATAGAGTTCTTCCGGTTTAAACGCTCTGAAACAACGCACTCTTTGAAAAAGGCAATTATCGCATTGTAATTCTTTCATTAACAGAACCCAATCTTTCATCTCGCGAAAATTAACCGTTGTAATAGTGAATGTTGTCATAAAATATTCGATTTCGTTCTTTTTTCGTAACTCGGATAACATACGCAAATTTTTGAGAAGCACATCAAAATCTGCTCCGCGAACTATTTTATACATTTCTTTACTTGCTGCGTCAACAGAAACATTTACAGATTTTATTCTGTCATATTTTGCCCTTATTTTTTGCCAATTTTCTTCATTAAACAAAGTTCCGTTGGTAAGTATGTCTATTTCTTTGTAAGGATTACAATTAAAAAGGATGTCTTTGTTATACTTTCCGTAGAGCATTTCCCCGCCCCCAAAAATAAACTTAGGCATTAGATTTATGTTTTCAACAACGGTTTTATGTGTCATATCAACAAGGCTTTCATCACCGGTGGGCTTGGTAATAAAGTGCGTTCGACAAGTTCTGCATTTCAAATTACAAGAATCGTCGTAATTTAACGACCATGTATATTCTTGCGGTTTGAGCAGGCTGTATTTTCCCCGTCGAATTGATTTTTCATCGTCTGTAAGATATTTTTTATCGCCGATTCTGTAACATTTATTGCCGGGGACACATAAACTGTATGTTCTGTTTGTTGTGCTTAGTTGCATAATTCTGAAAAACACAGAAGAAACCATATCTTCTAAGCCGATATACGGAAAACTTTCGAGAGCAACGATTGTTATACTGTTGCAACAAGGTAAAGCGCTAAACGGATGAATAGCAAGAACTCCGTCGTTTATTTTACAATCCATATTATATTTCGGAGAATCCGACATAGTTTTTCGCAAAAGTTGAGATGGAGACGGTAATTGCGAGCGAATAAGTCCGCCGTCGAAATGGAAATAAAAATCTTTTCCGAAAGACAAACCCAGCTTATTAAATGCGCTTCTGAGAACTTTATCAGGATTCATAGCGCAAATAATTCTAAAACTACCGCTTCGCTCGTTCAGCAATTCCGAACACAGTTTAACGGGCGCGCTGCAAATACGTCCTCCCGCGCAAATATCATTTACAATATAATCTATTTTAAGATTGGGATTTTGCTTAATTAAAAGAGAAATCCCCGCCTCTTCGCCGAAAACGATTATTTTTTTATTGCGATGGTTTACGGCGTTGTTGTATAAATCTATCTCGTCAACCGTCGAAATCATTTCGTCGATTGTAATAAAATTCAGTTCTTTTCTCTTTAATTTTTCAATATATTCTTGCGGCGAAAATGAACATATAACCACTGTTTTTCCGTCGGCATCGGTAATTTCACCGTCAAAAGGCAAGGATTCGGCAATATCCAAATCTCCGAAAAAATCCGCGGCATCCAATCGAATTTTTTCTTCGCCCCACAAAATTAATTTTTTGTCTTGCAAATCGTAATATGATAATTTTTTTTTCGGAATTCTCATAATCATTGCTTTCCTTTAAAAATAATTTCATTCACTTCTTCGCGTAATTCGGGAAAACTTTCTATGATTTCTTTATAAAAAGCGATTTGCTTTTCTTTATTTTCCGCCAACAAAAGCATTTGCCCAAGTATTAGAGGAACAAATACTGCGGCAACCTGTTTGTTGCGCGTTTCGCGATAAAGTTCTTCATACACGCGGTAATCCACACTCATTTGTCTATCAGGAGCAATTCCGCCGTAAATTCCGCCTTGGTGTTTGTTGTAAACTCCGAAAAGCCGCGAAAAGAAGTAGCCTTTGCCTTTTGTTAAAATGAAGTAAGCCAAATGAACATCTCTGAAATATTTGAATTTCAATCCAGTGCTCATCTCGGGTATTGCGTCTGTTCGGCACATTCTTGTAAAACTTTTTACCCAATAATTCGGATAATGACCTTTTTCGAAATCGTATTCAAATCCTACAATTTTTCCGCCGCCGCACATTTGTTGAGTTGCGTCAAATTCGTTATTTACTATCCAGCCGCCGCTACACAATGCAAAATCGCCGTTATTTTCTAAAAAGTCATATTGTATCTGCAATTTATACGGGTCTGTCCAATAATCGTCGCCGTCGCAAAAAGCAAGATATTTGCAATTGTGCTCTTTAGTATTTTCCCAGAATTTATTGCGAAACGCAATTTTTCCCCATAAATTCTCAGGGTGAATATTGCCGATTATATTAGGATATTTGCTTGCATATTCGCGCACAATGTCGGAAGTCCCGTCTGTGGAACAATCGTCCTGTATGCAGATTTCAAAGGGAAAATTTGTTTTTTGCATTAAAATCCCATTCAGATTATGCCGCGCAAAACCAATGTTGTTGTATGTCATAACAAAAACGCGCACCACAGGATTTTTTGTTTCTTTATTTGGAAAAGTTTCGTATGATGTAAGATTTTTTATCCTATCATCATTGAGAAAAAACGCATTAAACTCTTTGTGGTTAGGCTCGTTTTTCCTGATTCTCACATTTTTTCCTTTTTTGTTATTTTTGCACCATTTTGTTGTTGTTTATCATAAAATACTATATCGCCAATCCGTATATGTGAAAAAAAAAGTTTTTTTTCTTTTTGTAACAAATTCTCTCGTCGGAATATCATATTACGGACAACTAAAATGGGGACAATATGACTTTATTTCGACTTATTACGCTCGCATACAAGGCGATTTTGCGCAACGGTTTCAGAAGCATTCTTACAATGCTCGGCATAATTATCGGCGTGGCGGCGGTGATTACGATGCTTGCCGTGGGCGCGGGAACGCAGAAAAGCATTCGCGAAAGCATTGCCGCTATGGGGGCGAATATGCTGTTTATAGTCCCCGGCGGCGATATGCGAGGACAAGCAAGAACTGCCGCCGCAAGAGCAAGATTTGACGAAGGCGACCTGCGCGCAATTCAGGCGAATGCTACAATGTTGTCGTACGTCTCCCCCGTGGTATCGCGAAACGGAACCGTGCGATTTCAGGCAGAAAGCAGGACGACTTCGATTAACGGAGTAGAGCCGTCATTCATATATATACGTGCGCTCGACATTGCCGACGGACGAAATTTTAACGACCAAGAAGCTGCAAGAGGCGCAAAAGTAGTGGTTATAGGGCAGACTATTATCGACAATCTTTTCGGCGATTTTGACCCAATCGGACAAACTATAAGATTTGACAGAACTCCGTTTACTGTTGTCGGAACGCTTGTTCCCAAAGGGCAAAACAGTATGGGACAAGACCAGGACGACATAATTTTGGCGCCGTTTAACACTGTGCAAAGACGGCTTATAGCAGGCAGAACTATTCGGCAAATTATAGCCTCGGTCGTTGACGAATCGCTCACACAGCAAGCAATCGCCGAAGTCGCAGACATTTTGCGCGCGCACCGAAGAATTCGCGAAGACGCCCCCAACGACTTCCAAATCCACTCGCAACAGGAATTAGGCAATATGATGGAAGAATCCAACAATATGATGACCGCGCTTTTGACTGCGATTGCGGCAATTTCGCTTTTGGTGGGCGGTATCGGAATTATGAACATTATGTTTGTGTCCGTAATCGAAAGAACGCGCGAAATCGGTTTGCGAATGGCGGTCGGCGCAAAAGGCAAAGACATTTTAATGCAATTTTTGATTGAAGCGATAATGATAAGTTTAACAGGCGGGGTCATAGGTATGCTTTTCGGCGTGGGCGCATCGTTTGCACTGCACCAGACGCTCGGTTGGGCAATATCGATTGCTCCGACATCCATAATAATAAGTTTTGCCGTTTGCGTCGCCACAGGAATGTTTTTCGGATGGTATCCCGCGTTCAAGGCAAGCAAATTAGACCCGATAGAAGCGCTTCGCTTCGAGTAATTTCCCTCTCTCCTCATTTTTTTGTGAAATTTCACGATTTTTCGCTTATATTTTACATAGAGAATTCGAGTTAAATTTTTTCCGAAAAAAGGAGAAAGCATCTATGAGAAAATTCTTGGCGTTTGCATTGATTTTATTTATAATGTTCCCTGTGTCGGTGTCCGCTCAACACGGTCAAGGACAGATTGTCGGTTATTATCAAACTATGCGGCACACTGCCAACCCGCTCAGAAATCAAGATTTGGAGCGTCTTACGCATTTGGTGTTGTTTCAGGTATATCCTACTTCTGACGGCAACTTAGATTTACGTTGGTGGGGACCGTGGAGAAACGGTTGGGAATCAGACCAAGGACATCCTCAATGGGTCGCCGCTTTAGCAAACCCTAACGGAGCTATAAGAACAGCACAGCAAAAAGGTGTCAGAATATTGCTCGGAATTGGCGGAGGAGGAGGAGCGACACACAATTTTATGCCTGTACTAGGCAACGCGCAAAACCGAACAAGGTTTATTACCAATATAGTGAATTTTCTTAACCAGCATAATTTAGATGGAGTTTGTCTTGACTGGGAATTTCCGAGAGGCGATGCCGAATGGATAGCGTATATGGATTTGTTGGTTGAACTCAGAGCGCATTCGGGTATGCAAGGCAGAAGAATACAAATCGCATTAGGCGGCGACAGCCCAAATCCACAATTCGGTAATCATTTTAATATGGGAGCGACAGGTAGAGCTCGTGTTCAGCGAGACATTTGGCAGGCAGATGCAATCGGACTTATGACTTACGATATGATGCAGGTTACCCAGCCTGTAACTTGGCGGACACACGCAGACCCTGTCGGTGCGGAAGCGGCAATGAACGCTTGGGTTGCATTCGGACAAGGACAACCGAATTTTTCAAGAGAACGGCTTTTAATCGGTATTGCAACTTATCCGAACCAAGGCACACGAGGAGATAACAGCGCCACTGATATAAATCGAAAAATAGACTTTGCACGAAACGGTCAATTCGGTGGAGCGATAGTTTGGGAAATTCTCCCCGGCGGACAACACGACGCTCAACACGTAAACGACAATCTTTGGAATCTAATTTGGACAAGAAACCAACACCACGGCGGCTGGACGGGAGACGGTGGCAATATACAAATATTCACCGTCGCTTTCAACTCAAACGGTGGCTCTGAGGTCGGTTCGATTACGGGTATTGAGAGCGGCGCAACAATCCAAAGACCCGCCGACCCAACAAGAAGCGGGCACGATTTTGTCGGCTGGTTCAACGGAAATACGCAATTTAATTTCTCTACGCAAATAACGCAAAACATTACTTTAACCGCAAGATGGACGCGGTCGGGTAATTGGATAGAAGCTCCCGATTTAGCAAGCGGTAATCTCGGGAACGATGCTTGGACAAGGGTTTGGGACGAGGGAAGAAACGGTTCTTCCGTAAATATAACGAGCCAAGGAAATCCGCTGTCCGCGACTTGGACGCTGGGACCTGTTCCTACAGGCAATAGTATCCCAGCAACTGCTTGGCCATACGTAGGCATAGCGTTTGATCAAGGCGATTGGGAAGAGGCTGATCGAATCGTGATAAATTATTCGTCAAACGAACCGACTTATTTAGCGTTGGCTATGGGTGATTTTCTGTATATGGTAGAACTTTCCGTCGGTCAAAATATAACGGCGAATTTCACTCCAAGCAGTTTTGAATGGGATCCGTTTAATTGGAGCAAGGGAAGTCCGCCTGCGGGTGGCTTAAATATGGCAAATGTCACGGGCATTTCCATAAACGCGCTCGGAACAAACGGCAGACCGACAACCTTAACGGTAAATTCGCTTATGGTAGAAGGCTTGAAAACCGAAGATAACCCATCAATTGTTGTACCGAACGCAAATAACCGTTCAAGAACAATTTCGGGAATTAACGCCACTGTTATGAACGGCAACCTCAATTTGCAACTCCCTGCAGATGTGCGAAATGCAAGCGTTGCACTGTATGACGTTCGCGGCAGGTTGCTTTTTGAGCGAAACTTGCAAATAGGAGAAGCTACTACGAATATCGCGCTTCCGAATACGATTGCAAGAAACCAAGCGGCAATTTTACAGGTAAGGACAAATTCGGGACAAAGTTTGACGAAACGGGTTTTAATTAAGTAAATATAAATATTTTAACAGGGACGATTTGAATAAATCGTCCTTTGTTTTATCAAGGAGAAACTTCTGATGAAAAATTTATTTAAAGCAATTGCACTTGTTGCATTTTTTTTACCGACGGTAGTGAGCGCACAACCGTCAGGGTTGGGACTGAGACGGGATGTAGGTCAGATGGACACGGTCTTTATCATTAACTTTAACAGAGATTTACTGTCAAACCAAGTGCTTTCACACTCATCTTCGACGCTTCGTATGAGCATTGAAAGTCCGCTCAGGTCGTCTTCGCCGTCAAATTTGGATTTTAACCGTATAAATATGGTTTCAAGACGCGCTGACGGTGCGGCAATTGCGGCAAATCCGAATATACTCGAAAACCTCGATATTTTCAGATTTTTTTTGCACCCCACAGGAGATTATGACGGCGCAAGGAGAGACCGTCAAAGAATGGAATTGGCAGGTTCAAGAGGTAGCCGAATTATGGCTCGCGACCCATCAAACGGAGTAAATTGGAATTTCGAGAGAGATTTCCCCGTGGAGACAAGAACAATATTTACATATCGTTGGAAAATAAGAATTCCCGACGAAGTTGATGCCGAAGGTCGTATGATGGCGTGGGATCCAAATTTCAACGGCACCAGACACGTGGGCTTTAACCACTTGTTCCAAATTAAGGCAATAAATGTTAGTCCTATTTCGGGAAACGAAGCGGCTGGACCTATGATGACTTGGAGCGTTGTTAACGGAAACAGGTTCCGATTCATATACACACGCCTCTCGTGTGGCGGCGGGAGCACAACAGGCATTGACATACCTATGTCTCGTATAAGAAACAGATGGCTCTATAAAGAACTTACTGTCCATTATTCGGATGACGGCTATGTACACAGCGCCATTTGGGATATAAACGACCCCGATAATCCCGAAAGATTGGGCGAATGGTTTGGCAGAGTAGATACTTGGCGCCGTCCCGAAACAAGTCCGTGTCAGGAAACACAACTTGGCTCCACGCACGACCAGCAAATTCGTCCGAAATGGGGACTTTATCGCAGGCACGATTTTGCAGGCGGCGTAGGAGAAGCGTGGATGGATTTTGGCGACGCCACAATAATCAGAAGAGACTACAATACCTACATTTTCCCAAATGGCTGGAACCCGAGAACGCGCAGCATTGAAACAACTCCGAACCCCGACCGTCCCGCAACAGCAATAGCGCTTAATAAAAGCGCAATGAGAATTATGGCAGGCTCAAGAGAAACCTTAGCGGCAACCATTACCCCCTCAAATGCAACAAACAGCACTGTTGCTTGGACAACAAGCAACGCTTCGGTTGCAACGGTATCAGGCGGAGTAGTAACGGCTGTAGGAGCGGGAACGGCGACAATTACCGCAAGAGCGGGCGACCACACGGCGACAACCACTATAACGGTAGTTCCCGCAACAAGTTTGGACGCAACAAGATTACTTTATGTTTCTCCCCCTGTTCCACCCGCAACAGCAGGCGTCCGTAATTCGACGGTAAGAGGCTCGGCAGGTATGGTAAACAGTAGCAACGGCGGAGTGTGGTATGTGCAGCACGATACGGAAGCGCAAGGCGCTGTCGGCTCGTGGTTCAGCATAGATGCAGATATTCCGAGACGCGGCAACTACAGAATTGAGTTTATATACCAAGGCGGCGCGACAAGAGCGACCGTTCAGCCGTATATCGGATTAAATCCCACAGGCGATTTTGCTGTTGCAACGGCAGAGGCGAACAGAATAGGCTCGCCGATATGTTTGCGCACACCCGCACCTACACCGGCAGGCGCGGCAAATGTATCGACGCTTATAGGCGCAACGGGAGCGGGAAGAGATACCATTTATTATCACAGAGTGCTTGCCGAAAGCAGGGAACTGATGAGAGGACTTAACACTTTCACAACCCGTGTTATCGAAAACCCCGCACGATGGGGACACTTGCCCGTTCAGTTGGTGCTTACCCTGATTGAAGAAATCGCCGAAGACCCCTCAACAATAAGAAGACGGCAGTCCTCCGACAATAGGTTCGGCATTATTCTTGAGAATGTAGTATCTTCTGACTTTGCAAGATTTGAGGTAAAAACACCTAATGCCTCACTTGTAAACATTCATATTATGGACAATCTCGGAAACACGGTGTTTGAAACAAACGGCAGAAACAACGACGTTTTTGTCTGGAATTTAACCAATAACGCAGGAAGATTTGTCGGTAGCGGCACATATCTTATAATCGCCGAAGCAATAGATATTATGAGCGGGCAAGTATATGTGCATTACGCAAAAATTGGCGTGAGAAGGTAAAAAAGGAGAATGTTATGGAAAATTTTCTAAAAACGCTCGCACTCGCAACGTTATGCTTTTCCGCCTCTGTTTTCGCAGACCCAAGACCGCAAACGCCCGAACAAATGTCAGGGAAAACCGCATTGCAGTTTTTAATGGATAACAACATCCGAATGGGCTGGAATTTGGGCAACACCTTGGACGCAGTAAACGACAACAGAACGTTGGCAATCGAAAGTTTTTGGATTAGCGGGCGCCCTTTGGCAACGCAACAATTATTCAACGGCGTAAGGCAATCGGGTTTTGATATGGTACGCATCCCCTGCACGTGGATAGGACACATAGGTCCCGCTCCCGAATTCAGGGTAAGCGAGGCACGACTCAGACGCGTCGCCGAAGTTGTAAATTATGCAAGAAACGCGGGCTTCAAGGCAATAATAATAAACATACACCACGACGGAAATTACACGGAACCCCACAGAGGCACTTGGGGATTTTTGGATTTTGCCACGGCGGTTAATAACTCTGAAAAAAGAGCTGAAATTCAAAACCAACTCGCAGTCGTTTGGGCTCAAATAGCCGAATATTTCAGAAATTACGGAGATTATCTCATTTTTGAAACGATGAACGAAGTCCATTCGGGTAATTGGGGGTTTAACGCAACTCCAAGGGAACAGGATATTTTGTACGAGTGGAACCAAGCGGCATTAAATGCAATTCGTGCAACAGGGGACAATAACACAACTCGTTTTGTGGCAGTTCCCGGTCTGGGTAGCACGGAGCCCGAAACCGTTATAGCCGCTCACGCTCGCGGCAGATTATTGCCGAACGACGGCGCTAACGGCACCGACAAACTGATAGTCTCGGCTCACTATTATCACCCTTGGCGATATACGGTAGCAGATATATCAAATCAGACGCCGGGGCAAACGCTATTGCATACTTGGGAACAGAACGAAAGAGGACACCCTGCTTACGCAATAGGAAATCTTAAAACAACTTTTATAGACAGAGGCATTGCGGTATATATCGGAGAATGGGGCGCGCAAACTAATATACGCAGCAATATGTCTGCAGAAATAAGAAATACACACATTGAATATATTCGCACAGTGGCAACGGCGGCTGTTGCAAACGGAATTGTGCCTATTTACTGGGATGACGGCGGTAATTTCAGATTGCTTGAGCGCTCAAACGGAAGAGCAAACGCAGGACTTTGGGCGCAAACTTTGGCGGCAATGTTCGTTTTTTAAGCAATTTCGTAGAGGCGTATGGCATACGCCCTTTTTATTTTCGGCAAATATTATTTTCGTATAAAAATTTTGCGTAAGGATAACTATGAACTTAACAGTAAAAATTAAAGACAAAACTCTGCAAAACCCAATTGGCGTTGCAAGCGGAACTTTCGGATACGGCGAAGAATACGAGCCTTTTTGCAACCTGAATGAAATCGGCGCAATTTACACAAAAGCGATTACCCTTGAGCCGCGCTTGGGCAACCCCACGCCGCGAATTATAGAAACCCCATCGGGAATGCTTAACGCTATCGGGCTTGCAAACGTCGGCGTTGAAAAATTTATCAGCGAAAAACTGCCTTGGCTTAAAGAAAAATGCGGACAAACGGCGATTATCCCGAATGTTGCGGGAACAAGCGAGGAAGATTATTGCCAAGTTGTGGAAAAACTGGAAGAAATCGACAATGTTTGGGGATTTGAAATAAATTTATCTTGCCCGAACGTTAAAAAAGGCGCGATGCAATTCGGCACCGACCCAAAACTTGTAGAGCAAATTACAGCAAAACTCAGAAAACTCACTAAAAAACCGCTTATTATTAAACTTTCGCCAAATGTTAGCGATATTTGCGAAATCGCGACGGCGGCGGAAACAGGCGGCGCGGATGCGGTAAGTTGCATAAATACGCTTGTAGGAATGGTTATCGACACAAAAAAATGCCGCCCCGTACTGGCGAATAAAACAGGAGGACTTTCGGGACCCGCCATAAGACCCGTCGGTGTAAGAATGGTTTATCAGGTGAGCCGAAGAGTGAAAATTCCCGTTATCGGAATGGGCGGAATTATCTGCGCCGACGACGCTATTCAGTATTTTTTGGCGGGAGCAACGGCTATTCAGATAGGAACGGCAAATTTTATCGACCCGCAAATTTCAAATACCATTCTTTCGGGAATTGAGGAATGGATGCGCGAGAAAAAAGTGGAAAACATTGCGCAAATTTCAAGTTTAATGGAAAATTAAAATGGACGTCCAAGGACACAGGCAACGCATACTTGAAAGATACGAAAAAAGCGGAATTGAGGCGTTTCACGACTATGAAATATTGGAATTGTTTTTGTGCGTGCTTATTCCGCGAAAAGACGTAAAGCCGCTCGCAAAAGACTTGCTTGCCAAATACAAAACCATAAGCGGCGTCCTTAACGCCCCAAAACGCGAACTGGAAGAAATCGACGGGCTCGGAAAAAGAAGCGTTTCGCTAATAAAATTCATAAAAGATATGCAGGGATTTTGCCTGAAAGAAGAAATTACTCAGCGCGAATTCAGACTGAATGGCAAAAACGATGTCGCAAAATACTTGTCTTTTAATTTTGGAAATTTGTGCGAAGAATACATAATTTTGTTTCTACTCGACAAGCAAAACGGCATAATTTCGACGGAAATCGTGGCAAAAGGAGTTGCTGCAAATTGTCCCATTCAGCCGCAAAAACTTTTTGACAGAGCAATGCAAGTAAAAGCGGCAGGCATAATTATTGCGCATAATCACCCCGCCAAATCGCTTGAAGCATCAAATACCGATTGGATTTTAACGCAAAAAATCGCCACGGCGGGCAACGCGCTCGAAATCCCTTTAGTTGACCATATAATAATTTCCGGAAACGAAGTTGTAAGTTTGCGCGAAAGTCAAAAATGGAAAGCAATGGGAGCATGGAAATAAGAGCGCGTTAGTTTTTACGCGATTTTCTTATGTATCGTCAAAATATTTTTGCCATCTTCGTGTTTGTACTCAACCGCGTCCATTATTTTTTTCACCATAAACACTCCCAAACCGCCGATTTCGCGTTCTTCCGCGCTCTTGGTGATGTCGGGATCGGCGTTTTTGAGAGGATTATACGGTCTTCCGTTGTCTTCAAAATCAATAATGATTTCTTCTCCGCCGGAAATGCGTACGTTAATGTTGCCGACAGGATGGTCGTACGCATAATTTGCGATATTCACAAATACTTCTTCTACTGCAATGGCAATCTTCGTTTGCTCTTTTATCGGGCAGCCGAACACCTCTAATTCTTCGGCGACAAAGTTTTGAACTGCGTCCCGATTTTCAAGTTTTGCTTCTACTGAAAGTTCTTTCATAAGCTAAATTTCCTTCATTTCCGTTATAGCGCAACGCAAGCATAGTAATGTCGTCCGCTTGTTCCGCTCCGTCTGCGAATTTATCAATTTCACTCTTTATTTTGTATGTTAAATCGCTGAGCGGTAAATTAAGATTTTCGTTTAGCACCGTAAGCAGGCGCGTTTCGCCGAAAAGTTCGTTTTCTTTATTAAGCGCTTCCGTTATACCGTCGGTATATAAAAGCACTTCATCATCCGCTTCCAAAGTAATTTCGTCTTGAACATAAGACATGTTTTCGATACCGCCAAGAACAAACCCTTTTTTAATTTTCATGTAATCGTAATTTTCCTTGCGGCGCAAAAGCGGCGGGTTATGCCCTGCGTTTACAAAGGTAAATTTTCCTGTTTTAATGTTGAGATAGCCCATAAACACCGTAACAAACATACTCGTATCGTTGTTTTGGCAGAGCAAATCGTTAACATGTTCAAAAACTTCCATCGGGCTTTTGCCGAATTGCGCGTTGCTTTTTAACAGCGTTTTGGCAACCATCATAAACAGCGCCGACGGAACTCCCTTACCCGACACGTCCGCAATAATAACGGCAAAGGTATCGGGATCGACGTAAAAGCAGTCGTAAAAATCGCCGCCGACCTCTTTTGCCGGCTTCATACTTGCCGAAATTTCAAAGTCTTTTACATCCGAAAACAAAGACGAAACGCACGGCAAAACGCTTGCCTGTATTTGCGTGGCAATGTTCAGTTCCGTGTTCATTCTCTGGTTTTCCGCTTGCTCTCTTGCGCTTTGTTCTAAAGACGATTTCAGTTTGGTCGTCATTTTATTAAAAGCCGACGCAAGTACTCCGATTTCATCCTTTGAACTGATTTGAATTTGTTTGCCTAAATTCTCAGAATCTAACTTGACAACATCCGAAACCAAACGCTTAATCGGCTTGTTTACCAAAATCGAAATTAAATAATAAATGCAAAGCAACATCAAAATCGCCAAAATCACCATCACTATCGTAAAAAATCCGACTTGATATTCTACTTCGGAGAAAATTTCATTTACGGGAACTTGTATGGACAAAAGCCAGCCGTTATTCATAATACGTCTGAAAGTCATATATTCCACGCCCCTCAGCACAAAAATATCGGAGTTTATGTCCCAAGGAAGTTCGCACAATATCTGCCCTTCGCTGTTCATCGTAAGGGTATTTGATATAATCAGGTTTTTTTCGGGGTCAGCCAAGACGGCAAAACTTCCGTAAGTTGGCTTTATATTCGTCAGCATTTCGATTATTTCGCCGATTTTCCAATCGACGGTCGATAACGCTATCAGGTTTCCGTCTTCGTCGAATATGCCAGCGCCCGCCGTAACCATAAGAGCAAAGGTGCCCGAATCGTCAACATACGGACGAGTCCAAACAACCTGCCCCTGGTTTTGCAAAAGATATGCAATTTCGGTATACCAGTCGGATTTCGGATAATCGTAAGTTTCGACGAATGCAAAATTCTCCATTTCGACTTCGCCGGTTTCACTGTCTATAAACGCATAAACGCCGGCAAACCGTACTCTCGGGTCAAAACGATACGGCTCAAACCAAAAGCCGACGCCTATGGCGACATCGGTATTTCTCAGAATTTTGTAAGCCATTTTTTCGCCCAAAGGTCTTGACTGATATCTGAGGGTCATAAACGCGCTCGAAGCGGAAAATAACGCCGCTTGTCCTATTTGGGCGGTCATTTTGTTTACTTCTCCCGTTTTAAGCTCGACCTCGTGCCTTACGCTTTCGAGGCGGAAGCGCTTGTTGTCGGCTGTAGCGGAAGACGAATAAAAAGCAAAAACCAACGCGACAGCAAAGAAAAAACCGAACACTATAAAAAGAATTTTTGTCCTTATGGACATATATCCCTTCTGCTTGAACCCTGATGTTTTTTTGGAATTTTTCTTTCGCATCCGCTACTCGCTTTTCAAAGTATATTCTAAAATGTCCGAAAATCCGGTCATATCAAAAACATCCTTAATTTCCGGAGAAACGTTCACTACGGTTAATTTGCCGCCTTTTGCTTTAGCGGTTTTCTCGCCTAAGAGCAACACTCGCAATCCTGCGGAAAACACGTGCGCAAGTTTGTCAAAGTCCAGCTCTACTTGCTTTGTTTCGTCAAAAGCCGGAATCAGAACCTCTTCGAGTTTCGGTACGGTTGTAGCGCCTAACCAGCCCTCGATGGCTATAACTGTTTTTTCTCCGCTCCGCGTTTTAGTAATACTTATATCCATACCCATACCCCCATTATATAAGGTTTTTATTTTTCCCGAATATTAAAATACTATTTGCTCAAAGCGGAAAACGGAAAATATCGATTACAAAAATATAATTGCGCAACAAGCGCTGTTTGGCGCCTCTTTTTGGTTATGGCAAAATGTATATTTCTATATATGTAAACGCTAAGGAGAAAATAATGTCAAAAAACAAACAAATAATGCAAACAAGAAGTGCAAATACAAGCGATAGCAGAAAATCTATGGGAAGAGAACGCGAAGGCGTTGTAATTCCCGTTCCGCCGCTCAGTTCCGAAATGGACGCGGCATACTTTGACTTGCGGAACGCTATCGTAGAACGCGTTAAAACCACGCGGCTAAATTTTATCATACAGGCAAATCAAGGTATGATAGAGTTATATTGGCACATTGGCAACGATATACTTAAAAAGCAGGAAGCAGAGGGCTGGGGCGCGCGAGTAATTGACCGACTTTCGGCTGATTTGTGCAAAGAGTTTCCCGATATGGAAGGATTTTCCGCGCGCAACCTCGGCAATATGAAGCGATTTGCAAAGACATGGACAAGTCCCGAAATTTTGCAACAGCCTGTTGCAAAAATACAGTGGCGCAGTATTTTGATGTTGTTAAGCAAACTTAAAGATAACGAAATAAGAGAAAAGTATGCGGCGCGAACATTAGAGCACGGCTGGAGCAGCAACATATTACACCACATGATTGATATGCGATTTATTGAGCGCGAGGGGAAAGCCATAACAAATTTTTCAACATCTGTTCCTCCCAAAGACTCCGATATGGCGGAGCACGTTTTCAAAGACCCTTATATTTTTGATTTTCTTGGCACAGCGGATACGCGACGTGAAGCCGAAGTAGAACGCGCATTGGTTTCACATGTAGAAAAATTCTTGCTTGAATTAGGTCGGGGGTTCGCTTTTGTCGGACGGCAAGTGCACTTGGAAGTTGGCGGCGACGATTTTTATATTGACTTATTATTTTATCATTTGAAATTGCGTTGCTACGTGGTTATCGAGCTTAAAACGCGCAAATTTGACGTAGGCGATTTGGCGCAACTTAATATGTATCAAAATATTGTGAACGACGTGTTGCGACACCCAGACGATAAGCCGACTATTGGCTTACTGTTGGTAAAAGAAAAAAATCGCACAGTTGTTGAATATTCGTTAGAGGGCTACAAAAATCCCATGGGCATAGCCGATTGGCAAGAAGAATTTAACGTAATGGCAAGCGAGGTAAAAGCAAACCTTCCCACTGTAGAGGATATTGAAAACGAGATGAACTTTTGGGACGAAAGAAAGACAAACTTATGAATATAAAAACCTGCGCCGACTACCACTGGAAAAACGAGGAATTCTCCGAATACGCCGTTCTGTCGTTCGTTTTTAGGAATAATGGCGACGAAGTCCTTCTAATCCACAAAAAGCGAGGGCTCGGCAAGGGAAAAATAAACGCGGCGGGCGGAAGAATAGACCCCGACGAAAGCGACTTGGAGGCGGCAATCCGCGAAACGCAGGAAGAAGTTTGCATAACTCCCGAAAATCCGCGAAAAGTCGGCGAGTTGAATTTTTGCTTTACGGACGGCTATACGCTCAAAGGTTATGTTTTTGTGAGCGACGAATATAGCGGAGAAATAGCGGAAACCGGCGAAGCTAAGCCGTTTTGGTGTAAGGTCGGCGAAATTCCATACGAAAATATGTGGGCGGACGACATATTTTGGCTGCCTTTAATGCTTGAAGGAAAGAAGTTTTGCGGACGTTTTGTGTTTGACGGCGACAAAATGCTCGATAAAATAATAGAAGTCGATGAAAATTTGTCTTTGGAATACAACAAACATTGGCACAACGCTCGGCGATAACGTATTTTATGCTCCAAAAACAATATTAGGAGTAAAAAATGAGCGGACAATTCAGCGAAAGAGTAAACATAATTATCAATTTTGCGAGAGAAGAGGCAACGCGCCTTAAACACGATTACATCGGAACTGAACACCTTTTGCTCGGCATAGTTAAAGAAGGAACGGGAAGCGCCGTGCAAATTCTTAATAATCTGGGCATAGAAATCGAAGAAATCGGCAGGAGACTGGAAGCAAGCATTTCCGACGGCGGAACAGCAGTTATGCCCGGAACAACGCTTCCTATGACCCCCCGTGCAAAAACAACATTGCAGAGAGCAAAAATCGAAGCGCAAAATCTGAATGCGCCGCAAACGGGAACGCAACATTTGCTTATGGCGTTAATCCTTGACCCGACATCGCAATCGTCGGCGGTATTAACGGGGCTGGGACTTGATTACGAACAGATAAAAGAGCAGGTTGTTCTTATGGCGAAAGACGATAAAGCGGCGCAACAATCAGGCGGCAAGCAAGCCCCCGGAATGACTCGCAGAACAACTCAGCCCATCAGAAAAAGCCTAACGCCGTTTTTAGACCAATACGGACGAAACCTCAACACACTCGCCAAAGAAGGCAAACTCGACCCTGTTATCGGACGAAGCAAAGAAATCGAGAGAATTATACAGATTTTAACGCGCCGCAGAAAAAACAATCCGCTTTTAATAGGCGAGCCGGGAATAGGAAAAACCGCGATAGTAGAAGGATTGGCGCAAAAAATAGTTAATCGCGAAATTCCGCAGTTGCTCGAAAACAAGGTTGTTTTTACGGTCGAATTGAGCGGAATAGTAGCGGGAACGCAGTATCGCGGACAATTTGAAGAGCGAATGAAAGCGCTCATAGTAGAATTGCAAAAAAACGAAAACGTTATAGTTTTTATAGACGAAATTCACACGATTGTCGGAGCGGGAGGCGCGTCAGGCGCTTTGGACGCGGCGAATATTTTTAAGCCCGCCCTGTCTCGCGGCGAAATAAAGTGCGTAGGCGCGACCACTTTGGACGAATACCGAAAATACTTTGAAAGCGACGCCGCGCTCGACCGCAGATTTCAGACGCTTATGGTGGAGCCGCCGTCGGTGCAGGAGGCTATCCAAATTATCGGCGGGCTGAAAAAAACATACGAAGACCACCATAAAGTAAAATACACGGACGAGGCTATAAAAGAGGCGGTCGTTCTTTCGGACAGATATATTTCGGACAGATTTTTACCCGATAAAGCAATAGACGTTATTGACGAAGCGGGAGCGTTCAAGCGGCTTTCGGGAATGGAAATTCCTCAGGAAATCCGCGATTTGGAGCAGAAAATCGAAGAAGCGGAAAAGGCGAAAAATCTTGCGATACAAACAGAAATTTTTGAAGAAGCGGCAGTCCAGCAAAAGATTATCAACGAACTTACGGAAGAACTCAAAGAGCGGAACAAAAAATGGCGCGAAAATATGACCGAAAACGTTCTTGTAGTGGACGAACACGCAATTTCGCGAGTGCTTTCGTCAATGACGGGCATCCCGCTTAACCAGCTGGAAGAGCAGGAATCGCAAAAACTTATGAAACTCGAAGAACATTTAAGGGCGAGCATAATCGGACAAGACGAGGCGCTGGAGTCGGTCGCGCGAAGTATTCGCAGAAGCCGCGCAGGTTTGCGAAACATAAAAAGACCGATTGCGTCATTCATATTTTTGGGACCTACGGGAGTTGGAAAAACCGAACTTGCAAAAGCGCTCGCCAAAGAACTTTTTAATAGCGAAGACGCGCTCATAAGAATAGATATGTCCGAATATATGGAAAAATTTGAGGTGTCCAAACTTATAGGTTCGGCGCCGGGATTTGTCGGTTATGAAGACGCAGGACAGCTCTCCGAAAAAGTGCGCAAAAAGCCGTATTCGGTGGTGTTGCTCGACGAAATAGAGAAAGCGCACCCCGATGTTTTTAACATTTTGCTTCAGATTTTGGACGACGGACGGCTCACGGACTCGCACGGACGGCACGTTAATTTCAAAAACACCATCATTATTATGACGTCGAACGCGGGAACTCGCGATGCAAGCAAAAAAGCGCTCGGTTTTGCGCGAGACAGCGATAAATCGAACTACGACGTAATGAAAGGCAGGGTTACCGACGAACTCAAAAAGGTATTTACTCCCGAATTTTTGAACCGTGTGGACGAAACAATAGTTTTCAAACATCTGAACAAAGAAGACATTGAAAAAATTATAGATATTCGCCTGCAAGAATTCTTGGAACGCCTTAAAGAGCGCAAAGTAATCGCAGAAATCACGGATGAACTCAGAAAACATCTTCTGAACAAAGGTTTCGACGCGGATTTGGGTGCAAGACCGCTGCAAAGAGCACTGCAACGCAATCTGGAAGACGTTTTGGCAGAGGCGTTTTTGATGAAAGAATACCAAGAAGGCGATAATATTATAATCGATGTGAAAGATGGAAACGTAGTCGTCAGCAAAGTAGAAAAAGAGAAAAAAGACGAATAAAAGATGCGACTTCGATATGTATTTCTGGCGTTTGTTTTGCTGCTTTTGCTGGCAACAGGCGCCATTTATACTTATTTTATACAAGCGAGTACGCAAAATCAAATCCGAGAAGCCGTTGTACGAATTATAGCCGAGGCAACAGGCGCGCAAATTTCTATAGACGACATTCATATAGGATTTTTTTCGGCAACAGTCAGTAATTTTTCGCTCGCTCAACGTTCGCAGGCGTTCAGCGTTCAAATAGAAAAAATCAAAATTAACGTAGGGCTTATACAAATACCGCGCTTGAGGCGGAATTTTAATCCGCAGGATTTTGTCGATAAAATCACTATTATAAACCCGAGATTGCGATTTGTCATTTATGCCGAAAGCGAAATGCAAGACAGCGACGAAATTGAAATCCCCCGCCTTTTGGTCTCCGAGTGGAGTAGTATGATTTTGGAAAACGTTCCCTTTCAGACAGCGCTTATCCGAAATTGCGAAATACTTATACTTACGCGCACCAACCGAATTTTGGCAAATTTCAGCGGGCTGAACGGTGATTTATTTCGCAGACACGAAGAATTAAGCGTAAATTTGAGCGGAATATCGGGAGATGCAAAACATAACAACATAGAAATTTCCGCAAGAATTTCCCAACAAAGCGACAGGCAATTTTTGAGCACAAACTTCTCGAACGTGCAAGTTTTATCGCCGCTAATGGAATTGGACGGAGATATTTCGTTTGTATTGGACGGGCAAATGGACTTTTTTTTCAAAGAAGATTATTTTCCCGAAGCTATAGTTCCAAGCGGCGAGTTGGCGGTAAAAAATATTAAAGTTAACCAACAAGAGCGAGGAATTACCTTTTCGGGCGGATTTGATTTTTTGGCAAGCGGCGGAATTGTTTATATGCAAAATTTCGCGGCAAATTTCGGAATAGGTCAAATGGACGCCTTTGCAAAAATGAACTTAGCGCAAAACGGGCAAACGGAAGGCGTTATAAATCTGAAAATCCCTGTTGACGAAAATCTGCTTATAACAAAAAAACTTAATTTCAGTTTGGATGATATTCTAAATCCGCAAATAAAATTTCAATGCGTCGGCGCCGTCAGCCAAAAAGCCGAAAATCTGCTTAATTTTACCGCAAACGGAGATATTTCATCTGCGGGAAGAGTAAATTTGCAGAATTTGGATATGACATCAAAACAATTCGGCAAGGGACATTTTACGGGATTTGTTGTTCCGGGAATAAATTATTCGCTTTCGGGAAATTTTAACCTCAGCACACAATTATATGATACGACTTCGGCAAAAGCAAGCGTAAAAATGGCGATAAAAAGCGACGATTTTGTAAGTTTCCCGCATATTTCGCTCGAATCAAACAATATGCGTCTGCAAAGACCGACAAACGTCTTACAACTGCCGAAAATATCAGCAAAAAATTCGAGAGACACTCTTAATTTCACTCTGAACTCAAGCGATTTTCAACTTTCGGGAAGTGTTTCTTTGAGCGAAAGTTTTGCGTATTCCGCAGACTTAAAAGTAGGCGAAAACACAATGCGGGAAGTTTTGCAATTCTTTGGGCAGGAAGCCGTAAATTTAGAAAGAGCGAGCGTTTCTGGCAATATTTACGGTGATGTTTCACATTTAAATTTTAACACAAGCGCGTCTTTCGTCATTCCGAATTACGGAAATTTTTCGTTGGCTTCCGCAGGGCAAATAAGCGAAAACCAAAGAGACATCACAATAAACTCGCTTCGCTGGCAGAAATCACCCCAAACCGCTCTTTCGTTCAGCGGAAATATAAATTACTCGACAGACAGCGACTGGACTGTCGCTTTGGCGGGAAACGGAATTTCGGCGAATGCAAATTTTTCGGAAGATTTTTCAAGGATAAATTCGGGCGAGGTCAGAGTAGAGCGATTTCCGCTAACCTTTTTTAACGCTTTCATCCCAAGAAACGAAGAGGACAAAAATGACAATTTATTGCAAGGCGGAGAATTCAGCGGATACGTAAATTTAAGCGGAAACTTAGACGAAATCCAAACTTCAGGCAAAATTTCCGTGCGAAATCTGAAAATAGAACACCTCGAAAACATAGAAATACGAACTTCATTTTCGTCTCTCAACGGCAATTTTAACATTCCCGAATTAACGGTAGAAAAAAGCGGAGAACCGATTATAAATGCAAGAGAAATAAAAAGAAAAGACGAGCAAATCTTTGGCGAAATCGATATAGACAGTTTGGATTTGCGGCTGGTTCTTCCGTTTTTCAATATTACGGAGGCGCAAAACGTTTCGGGAAAAATATCTATGCTCGTAAACTTGGAGGGCGATAAAATTCTCGCCGAAATTATGTCGAACAGCGTTTCTTACGAAAGATTTTCAGCGCAAAAACTAAGGGCAAAAATTGTAGCGACGCAAGACAGCATTATTCTTGAAAGTTTTGAAGGCGAAATTTTGGGAATAAGCGCAACTGCAAATTTCAGGGCAGACCATAAAAATTTCAGAATTGGAGACGCGCAATATTCGGTCGAACTGAAAGGCGATTTTTTGGCGGCGGCGGGTACGTTTCCCGAAAGCCCCGTTGGAGGTAAAGGCGTAGGCGAAATCAGGATTTCGGGCGGCATAAGAGACGGCGAGCTCGAAATTCGGCAAGGTAGCAGAGTATCGATTTCCCAAGCGCAATTAGCAGTATATCCTTTCGCCCGCGACACCTTGGAAAACGTCTCTGCAAACATCCAAGTTTTGGAGGACGGCAGGGTATCGCTTGCCCTTAACAGCGGTTTGAGACGGCGAACTCTCAGAATAAATAACGACCACAACGTCGGAGAACTTACTCCGTTTCGCTTTGCCAATTTGGATTTCGGTGTGCTCAGAGTTTGGACGGGCAGAGGCGGAATTCCCGTATTTTTGCCCGGCTTTATGGAAAACCGCCGAGGAAACGTCGGCTACATAGAAACCGCGCCTAAAGGCAATATTCCAACATTTACGGTCGCAAGCCATCCCGAAGGTTTTGTAATGCTTGCGGGAACGCTTTTACTCCGAAGAGCCGAAATAACTTTCCCGCTTTTGGACGACGTTGTATGGGAGGTTGACATTGACCCAATCCCTCATATATATTTTGACCTGAACATTCGCCCTGCCGACAGAACTGTGAACTATTTCTTCCAAACAGGACGCGAAGACAGACGGCGCGGATTTCGTCTTATCGAGTGCACGTTAGACCCGTCGGGTAGCACAGTAGGCGTACGCGGAAACGACGCAAACGGCACTTTGCGGATAACGGGGCAGTTGCGTTCGTTCAACGGCTTTATATTTTTCGGCAGAATGTTTGACCGAAACTTTGAAGTAGGGCTTGATTTTCAACCTGAGTTGCTCCCCGACGGTTCAGGCTACGACAACCTGCCTATAATCTGGGGAAGCGCGCAAACCAATTCCGACAAAGACCGTATGGAAAGAATAACCGTGCGCCTTAAAACCCGCGACCCGCAAACGGGCGAATTACGAGACCGCGGACGTTTCACCGAACTTGTAATCGTTCCCGAAGGTGATAATCGCCACACTCCCCAAGACGAATTCGCCGCTGAATTTTTTGAGGACGTCGGAAGAGACTTCATAGAAAACCCGGGAACGATAGCGGCAGGTATCGGCGACGCATATATAACGGGTTTCTTCTTAAATTATTGGGGTCGTCAACTCGCCAGAAGAGTTGGGCTCGATATAATTCGCTTTGAAAGCACAATAATAGGCAACACCGTTGACTTTCTGACGGCGCGGCAATTAGACGAAAACCTATCCACCGATTGGGAACATCTGCTTTTTGCAAACGCGAGTTTTGTAGCGGGCAGATACATAAACAACGAAATCTTTTTGAGGTATCAGGGAGGTTTTGCCACCGACGATGAATTTCAATTAATTCCAACTCACAAAATCGGAATAGAATATCAGCCGTTCCCATTCCTTATGTTTGATGTAAACTACGGATTTTTCAGAGAACGAGAAACCCAAGACTTCATTTCAAACCCAAGCGTAGGCGTTCAGTTAAGACTACCGATAAGAAGAAGACCGAGACCGTTTGCTAATGATTTTGATTGAGGATTAACACAAAAAAACAAAAACACTCCGCCATTTTTCACCTAATTACAAAAGCAGTAGGCGCCGTCGCTAAATCTCGGCGGGGTATCGCCGAAACATTCGCTAATCGGCGACTACTGCGCATTTTGTCGTTTAGTTCCCGCTAAAACAACCGCAACGACAACGAATACCGTTGTCAATATCTGAATAAGTTTGATTTTGCCCAAAATGCAACCCTCCCACATTATATTGAATAAAAATAAACGTTTTAGGGCTGTTCTGCCCATAATCGTTATTTTACCACAAATGCGGAATATGCCTATATAAATATTAACCTCAAATAGAAACGGCAGAACAACCTACAGGTTATTTTGCACATTTAAGAGCAATAAAAAAAATAGGGAAAAAGTTGAGACATCTCAACTATCTCCGCATTTGTGGTATTGAGAATATAATATTTGCTTGCGATGAAATGGGGAAATTTGAGAAAACTGGTGTTTTTTATAAAAAAGCACCCCGTAAATTTTACGAGGCGCTTTTTTATATTATTCTGCGTTTACTTACCTCTCGGGGCGTAGGCTTACGAAAAATCTTTGTCCGCCGCGGCTGAATTGGAGGACTATCGGTTGGGCGCCTATTCTGCCGATTTCTCGGTTTAGTTCTTTTAGCGTTTTTACTTGGGCGAAAGGTCTGTCGGGCGCGGTTTTTATTGCAAGAAGATTGTCGCCTGCTCTTACGTTTGCGCGAGCTGATACGGAATTCGGAGCTACCACGGACACCATTATTGCGCCGCCCTCGTCGGTTTCGCGGACGGTCATTCCCATAAAGTCAACGGTTTGCGGCTCGTCGGCGTTTCGGCGTTGTCTTTGATTTCGCGCGGCGACTTGCGGGCTTTCGCCTCTGACGGTCGGGGTAATATTGAGCGTTTGTCTTCTGCCGCCGCGGATAATTTCTATCGGATAGGTTTCGCCTGCTACAAGAAGCGCGGCGATGTTGCGCAAATCGTTTGGTCCCGTTGTTCTTCTGCCTGCAAGCGACATTACTACGTCGCCGGCTTGTATTCCCGCTCTGTATGCGGGCTCGTTTTCGAATACCTCGTTAATTAAAACGCCTCGTTCGCGAAGTCCAAGGGCGTCGAGCATTGTTTGATCCATACCCGCTATGCTTACGCCGAGCCAGCCGCGGCGCACTTCGCCCGTGTAAATCAACTGCTCCATAATGTTTCGCGCTTGTAGGATTGGAATTGCAAAGCCTATTCCCATATAGCCGCCCGAACGTGTTAGTATCATTGTGTTAATTCCTATAAGCTCTCCTCTGATATTCACAAGCGCGCCGCCCGAATTACCGGGGTTTATTGCGGCGTCGATTTGTATGAAATTCTGGAATTGGTCGCTTCTGGTATAACGTCCGAGCGCAGAAACTATTCCCGCGGTCACGGTCGATGACAAGCCGAACGGATTTCCCACAGCCATAACCCAATCGCCGGGGCGCAGTTCGTCGGAATTACCCAAATACGCTACGGGCAAATCGTTGACGTCGTTTGTAATTCTGATGACGGCGACGTCCGCAAGGGTGTCCACGCCGACTATTTCCGCGTCGAATTCGCGCTCATCGTGAAGCGTAATTCTTATTTCGCTTGCTCCGTGAACAACGTGCGAGTTCGTTAAAATGTAGCCGTTGCTCGACACAATAACGCCCGACCCCGCGCCGCTCTGACGTCTTTCTCTCGCCTGAGGCTGTTGTTGTTGCTGTTGCCGCGGGTCGCCGCCAAAAAATGGAAAACCGAAGAAGTCAAAGGGGTTTTGACGGACTAAAACCGTGTCGATGTGAGTGGAAGTGATTGACACCACCGTCGGAATTACGCTCTCGGCAATGTCGGCAAATACTGTCGAAAACGCGGCGAATTCGGGCGATACGTTCACCTTGGGGCGCTGGGTTGCGCCAAATTGCACGCTTCCGCGCTTTGGAAAAACCCGCTCGCTCGCCACCGCCGAAAATCCAACTCCCAAAAGAACGCCTGCAAGAAGTGTAGCCACTGAAATAAATTTGCGATTTAACATTAAATTCTCCTTATTCAAAAAAGTTCAAATTTTTTTCTTTACTTTAGATACCGCGAAACAGCATTTTGTTTCAAAAAAACGCCATTTTTTTTCTTATCTGCTCGCTATCATTACCGCCAAAAGCACCGAAACATATTGACAAATAGCCCCGCTCAGCACAAAAATGTGCCATATTGCGTGATAATGATAGATTTTGCGAAACAGATAAAAGAAACAGCCCAATGTGTAAAGTCCGCCGCCGACAATCAGCATTACAAGCACGGGAACGGGCAGTTCCACAAAAAAACGCTTGCCGCCGACAAGCAAAAGCCAGCCCATAATTATGTATATTGCGGTGCTTGCAAACTTAAAACGTCCCGTAAAAAACACCTTGAAAATTATCCCCAAAACAACCAAAGACCACTGAATTGAAAGCAGAGTTATTCCGAACGGGTCAAGCATATAAATAAGCAAAAACGGCGTGTATGTTCCCGCGATAAGGACGTAAATCGAAATGTGGTCGAGCTTGCGAAGTATTTGTTTTGCGTCGGGATTTTGGGTGCTGTGATAAAGAGTTGAGAACGTAAAAAGCATAAGAAAACTGAACGCGTAAATTGTTGCGCCGACAACTCCCGCGGTGTTTCCCGTTCCCGCGCCGATTGCCGAAAGCAAGGGAATTGCCGCCACTCCGAACAAAACGCCCATTCCGTGCGTTATTGCGTTTGCCATTTCGCGGCGCAGTTCTTTTTTATCCATTGTTATTGCCTCGCCATTCTTTCTTCGCGAAATTTTCTGAACGGTGATTTTTCCGCTTCTTCTTCGTCGTTATTGCGCGCGCTTCTTGCGGCGTGGCTTACCGTAATGCCGCTTGTTCTCTGGAAAGTCCAGCCGCTGAGCGACAATGTATTGCCCCATATCGAATAAGAATAAACGTCCGTATTAAAGCCGCCCGACCCTAAAAACAGTCGGCTGTTATCGATTGTGTGCCACGTGCCGTCGTTCCAAGCATACCACGCGCCGTCAATTCTTTCTATGTCCGAAAATGTTCCGTTAGAGTGGAAAACAAAGCCGTCGCCGCCCATTATCCAAGCCTCGCCAAAGGAATTTACCAATCTGCCGTCTCGCCCGACCTGACCGCCGCCGTCGCCGATTGACGTCCATTGAGCAAACAGCGTGATTTCGGAGTTTACCGTGTAATTGCTTCCGCCGCCGCCAACTCTTGTACCGCCGACCGCCGACGTAAACCAACCGTTAAACGTGTGATTATTTCGGGTCGGCGTTGGTAAATTTATTTGCGTGCCCGCCAAAAGCGTTATCGGCGAAAAGAAAGTGCCGCCCTGAGAATTGAAAGTTATTGTAATGCTTACGTTAAGCCCGCTTCTTCTTACAAAATTTCGACCGTTTACAGTAAGATTGTTGTTGTGCACAAAATAAATCCAGTTATCTACGTTAAAGTTTTGCCAAGTCAGCGTAAGTTGATTGTTGTTGCTTGTATGCCACGTTCCCCCGCCGACCGATCTCCAAGACGGCGACCATTGCGAGCCGAAATTTTCTATTCGCGAAAACGTTCCGTCCGAATTAAAAACGTAGCCGACGTCGTTAACCACGCTGTCAATCCAAGCGTTGGTTGAGCTGTTTATAAGCCTATTGTCCAGCTCCGCCTGCCCCCAATCGCCGATATGACCCGTTTCAAAATCAACGCAGCCGACTGCAAAGAAACTTGCCGAGGCAAAGATTGCCAACGCGACAAAAAATTTCAGAAAGATATTGCTCTTCATAACGCAATTTTTTCCTTTTTCTCATAAAATTTTCACAGTATTCGCTATAGTTAGAGGAAACAAAATACAATATTGCAACAGATAAAAAATATAATTTGCAACAAATTGCAATATTTTCACATTTTTCCCTTGTATCTTTCGGCAAATAATATATTATGCGACACGAGATTGGATTTTATGATATTAAAACCCTGTTCGTGAAAAACTGAGTTATAGGCAGGGGGTTTACAGAGAAAGTAGGGTTTGTGAAAATTGGAAGAGAAACACTTATCAATTAAAAACGTCGTTAAAAATTTTGGGGATTTTCAGGCGTTAAAAGGAGTCTCGATTGAGATAAAAAAAGGGGAGTTTTATTCATTACTCGGACCGTCGGGTTGCGGTAAAACCACATTGTTGCGAATAATCGCGGGGTTTGAAGAGCCGACCGACGGACTGGTAGTCTTGGGCGGAAAAAATATGATACCGTTCCCCGCAAACAAACGACCTATAAACACCGTGTTCCAAAATTATGCGCTTTTTCCGCATTTGACCGTTTTTGAAAACGTCGCTTTTGCGCTTCGGTTAAAAAAGACGTCCAATTCCATAGTAAAAGATAAGGTGCAAGAGTTTTTGGAACTTGTGCAACTTTCGGAAGAGGGAAAAAAACTTCCGTCTCAGCTTTCGGGCGGGCAAAAACAGCGGGTGGCAATAGCGCGCGCGCTCATAAACGAGCCGAGCATTTTGCTTTTGGACGAGCCGCTTTCGGCGCTTGACGCAAAACTTCGCCAACGAATGCTCGTAGAACTCGACAACATTCACTACAAAGTCGGCATAACCTTTATTTATGTCACCCACGACCAGCAAGAAGCGCTCAGCGTGTCCGACAGAGTCGCCGTAATGAGCAGAGGCGAAGTAATGCAAATCGGCACTCCTTTTGAAATTTACGAAAGTCCCGCGAACAAATTTGTCGCGAGTTTTATAGGAGAAACCAATTATTTCGGCGGAGAAGTCGTCGAAATTCTCGAAAATAACTACATAAAAATAAAGCTCGACGAATTAGGCGAAATTACCGCGTACAAAGACAAGCCGCTTAAGGTCGGCGACAAAATAAAAATTTCAATTCGCCCCGAAAAAATCAGAATTTCGCACTCAAAGCCGACAAACTTAAACACGCACACAAACCTTTTGCACGGCAAAGTTGACGACGTTATTTACTCGGGTTTTCAGAGCAAATTTTTTGTTTTGACGGAAAACACCCTGTTTCGCGTTTTCAGGCAACACGTAAATTTCTTTATGGATGAAAAAGCGATAAATTGGAAAGACGACGTTTATATTTGGTGGGACGGCGACGACGGCTACATCGTAGAGGTCGAGAATTGAAGAAGAATTTAGGTCCGATTTACGTTGCTCCGACGACCGTTTGGCTCGCCGTGTTTTTCATTGTCCCGATAAGCATTATTGTTTATTACAGCTTTTTGACCAAAGGATTTAACGGCGGTGTCGTTCATCAATTTTCTTTGGAAGCATACCGAACGCTCTACAATCCCACCGTATTGAGAATAGCCTTAAACACGCTTTGGATAGCCGTCGCCACAACCTTGGCGGCAGTGTTAATTGCGGGACCTTGCGCGTATTACATCGCCCGAAGCAAATACAAAAATTTCTTTTTGCTCCTCGTAATAATTCCGCTGGGAACGAATTTTTTAATACGGATGTACGCGTGGCTGGCAATTTTGGGCAACAACGGGATACTCAACAATTTTCTTATGTCTTTGGGGTTGATTGACGCGCACATACAGTTTTTGTACAACACCAACGCGGTAATTTTGGTTTCGGTTTATACGTATTTGCCGTTTGCGATTTTGCCGCTTTACGCCACCATAGAAAAGTTCGATTTTTCGCTCGTGGAAGCCGCAAGAGACTTGGGAGCGACCAAATTTACGGCGACCACGCGCATTTTACTGCCTAACATAAGAGGCGCGATAACCACCGCCGCAATTTTTGTTTTTATGCCCGCCTTCGGAAATTACGCAATCCCGCAAATAATAGGCGGCGCAGACTCGTTTATGCTTGGAAATGTAATCGCGCGCGAAATAACGATAACCCGAAACTGGCCTCTCGCCTCGTCTTTGTCCGTCGCCCTAACCGCCATAACCACCGTCGGCGTACTGATTTTTATGCGCCTTAACCGTCCCTCGAGCGAAAGGATTGCGCAATGAAAAAAGCAGTAAGCGCCCAAACAGGCAAACTTTCTTTGAGCGGCTTTATTTTTGCCGTCGCTTTTATGTATTTGCCGCTTGTAATTCTTATAATTTTTTCGTTTAACTCAAGCAGAATGATGAACTGGGAGGGATTTTCGATTAGATGGTACAACGAACTTTTCTTTAATTCGGCGCGGCTTTGGCAGTCGTTTGCAAACAGCGCGATAATTGCTTTTTCGTCGGCTACCGTCAGCACCGTTATAGCAACTTTGGGCGCAATAGGACTTTATCGCTACCGTTTTCGCTTCAAAAACACAATAAAAACCGCCGCGTTTATTCCTATGCTTATTCCCGAAATAATTATAGGCGTGTCGTTGCTTATATTTTTTGCGGGAATAAATTTGCCGCTGAGTTTGTTCACCATATTTTTGGCGCACACCACTTTTAACATCCCTTTTGTGCTTATGGTGGTTATGGCGCGCTTGGAGTCGTTCGATTTTTCCATAATAGAAGCCGCATACGACCTCGGAGCAAGCGAATTTCAGGTGCTTTCAAAAGTGATTTTGCCCTCCGCAATGACGGGGATAATTTCGGGCTTTCTTATAGCCGTGGCTCTTTCTTTGGAGGATTTTGTAATAACATTTTTTGTTGCCGGACCGGGCGCTTCAACGCTTCCGATACACGTGTTTTCTATGATAAGATTTGGCGTTTCGCCTGTAATTAACGCGCTTTCGGTGGTTGTGATAATCGCAACGGTGATATTGGCGATTTTGGCGAGAAACGTAGTAAAATATATGTTTGATAACAATAAACAACAATAAACCATAAGGAGGTTTTTATGAAAATGGCTGTCAGAGTTGCCATTATTGTAATTGCGGCGCTTGCCGCGGGACTTGTGATTTCGGGCTGTGGAACGGGCAAACCGCGCCTTTACGTTTACAACTGGGTGGACTATATGCCCGAAGACGTAATAAAACAGTTCCAGAAACGCTACGGCGTAAAAGTAGTTTACGACGTATTTTCGTCGAACGAAGAGATGTTTGCAAAACTTAAGATAAGCGGCGCGCAATACGACGTAGTTGTTCCCTCGGGCGACCACGTTTCTATGATGATAAGAAACAATATGCTCCAAGAAATCGACCGTTCTTTAGTCCCCAATCTGAGACATCTCGACCCCGAAGTCCTCGCAAAAATAATCTTTGACCCCGAACAGAAATTCAGCGTTCCTTTTGCAATCGGAATGGCGGGAATAACCGTAAACACCGCTAAAGTGCAAGACTTTGAAGAGAGTTGGAGAATTTTTGAAAATCCCGAACTCCGCGGCAGAATGACCCTTTTGGACGATATGCGCGAAGTTATGGGCGCCGCTCTCGCAACGCTTGGATATCCCATTAACAGCACCGCTCAGGCAGAACTCGAAGAAGCGAGAGACCTTATAATGCAGTGGCGCGAAAACATAGTAAGATTTGACGCCGAAACTTTCGGCAGAGGTTTTGCCACAGGCGAATTTTGGGTAGTTCACGGCTACGCGGAAAACGTATTTTTGCAACTCGACGACAGAGCGCTTAACCACACGCATTTCTTTATTCCAAGAGAGGGCGGTCCGATGTACATAGACAATATGGTAATCCCCGCAAACGCAAGAAACGTGGAATTGGCGCACAAATTCATCAATTTCATCCACGAGCCCGAAATTTATGCGCAAATAATGGATTATTTTGAATTACCGTCAATAAATATCCCCGCGCGCGAATTTATGACCGAAGACCCTCGCTACCAAATAGAAGATTTGGCAAACGGCGAATTTATGGAAGATTTAGGCGCATATCTAACAATGTACAACCGAATTTGGCAAGAAATCCGAGTGGGAAGGTAGTTTTTTTTTCGTAGGGGCGACCGAGAGCGGTCGCCCGTTTAAATAAAAAAAGAAAGGCGGAAAATTCGGCGCAATGCAAGGACAGATGAAGAAGTTGGGGATGTGAGAGCGCGTTTTCGCATTTTTCTGCAATTTTTCACAAAAAAACACCAAATAACCGCAGTCCTATCAAACAAATAGTATTTTATAAGACATAAAAACCTTAAATAAAACAACAAGGCGAGGCAAGCATTATGGAAAAATGGCAAGAAGAGATGGCTGCAATAAGAGCGGCAATGGCGGAAAACATGAAAGGTTTTGCGGAGATTCGGGAATTGCAAAAAAGAAACGAGGAGGAAGCAAGGGAGCGTGCTACCGAAGAAAGGAAGCGTGCCGCTGAAGCAATGGAGCGCGCAGATAAAGAAAGGGCTGAAGCAATGGAGCGCGCAGCCGCAGCCGATAAACGTCTTGCAAAATTAGATGAAAGTTTGGATAAATTAAAAGAAACAGTTGTTGGAATTAAAGAAACAGTTGTCGGAATTACAGATAACCACGGATTTGAAGCAGAAGAGTTTTTTCAGTCTGTTTTTGCGCAGAATCTTAATTTTGCCGGCATAAAATTTGATAAAATGTATCCGAATTGGAAAATTGTAGGAAAAGAAAATTGCGAATTTGACATCGTTTTGGTAAACGGAGAGTCGGCGGCAATTATTGAAGTTAAGAATAGAATACACCCCAGTTTTGTAAAAAGATTGGCAACTACAAAACTTGCGCAATTCAAAAAGTATTTTAAAGAAATAAAAGAGCCCAAGATATACTTGGCTGTAGCAGGTTTTTCTTTCGCAAATGCCGTCATCGAAGAAGCCGATAAATACGGAATAGGCGTAATAAGACAAAAAGGCGATTCTTATGTCGTAAATACCGATTCTATTAAAACATATTAACTAAATAAAATACTATATGCCATTCCTAATTTTATAGATTTTCAATTTTACTTTTGACTTTTTCCTGTAAATAACATATCTTCTTAGTACAGAGAACAGGGGATTTGAAATTCCAAATTTTCCACAAACCCACCCCCGCTACAAAAAAACGACCGTTTTTTTGTAGCGTAAAACTCACCCAAACACAGCTTTTCAAGCGGATTTTTCTGTTTTTTATCGAAATTTCACATCAGGCATAGGAATATTATGTATTTTACTCGCGTAAATTACGAAAAACTAAAGCAATGTCGGAGAAATTTATGGAAGATTGTTTGTTTTGTAAGATTATTGCGGGAAAAATTCCCTGCGAAAAGGTTTATGAAGACGAAAATTGTCTTGCGTTTAAGGATATTGCACCTAAAGCGCCTGCTCATTTTTTGCTTGTGCCGAAAACTCACGTTGAAAACGTTCACTCAATAGGCGACGAAAACGGCGAAATTGCTAAAAACTTGTTTGCGGCGGTGGCAAAAATCGTGAAACAGTATAAATTGGACGAAAGCGGTTATCGAATGGTGGTAAACAGCGGCAAAAACGGAAGACAAACCGTTTTCCATTTGCATATTCATATACTCGGCGGCAAAAAAATGGGTTGGAGCCCCGCGTAAATGAAAGGGCTTTTGCTTGTTTTTCTACTGCTTTTTATGGGCGGATGTGCGTATGTAAATACTCTTTACAACGGTGCGGAAGCATTCCGAAGAGCCCAACGCATCGAAAGACAAGGCGCTCGAATGTCGCGGGATTCGGCTGTAATTGCAAGACAAACAGAGCCGCTTTACAGGCGAGCAATCGAAAAAGCGCAAAAAGTGCTTTTGGAATTCCCACGCTCCGAAAGGGCGCACGACAACGCGTATTTCCTCAAAGGTCTTTCGCTTTTTGCGCTGGGCGAATATATGTCGGCAATCAATGATTTTGAAATACTTCTGGAATTTTTTCCCGAAAGCAGATTTGTTCCGCGCTCGCTTCTGAAACTTGCCCGCGCTAACGCACGTGTCGGCGATTTTTTGGCTTCTTATGCTTATGTAAACGAAATTTTGGAGCGGTTTCCCGAAATGGCGAGCAATCAGGATTTGGTTATGCTTCGCGCGGATTTGGCTATAGAACTCGAAGGAACTATGGCGGCAATTTCGGCTTTGGAAGAGCGACTTGCGCAAACAACCGACCCTCGCGCGCGTCTGATAATAATAGAGCGTCTTATGACCCTGAATATGAATACGGGCGACTACGAGAGGGCGCTTTCTTATACCGAAAATCTCCCAAATTTCGACAGAAGGTTAGCGCAAAATTTTTACAGAGTAGAGTTTCGCAAACTGCAGTGTTTACGGCGACTTTACAGACGACGCGAGGCTATAGAATTCGCGACTTTAATGCTTTCAAGACCTGCGTATTTGTATAACAGAACAGAAATTATGCTCGAAAAAGCGATTACTCTCATTGATATGGGACGATTTGACGAGGGCATACGAATTTTCGACGAAATTATAGCAATCGGCGGCGACCCGAGAGTGCGCGGCAGAACGTGGTTTGAGTTCGCAACCGTAAACATAGATATCCGAGGACTGCTCGATACGGCGGAAATCCAGCTCGACAGCGCGCTCGCGCTCACTCCCCGCGAGGACGAGGAACTCAGACAGCGCATAACGCAACGCCAGGAGGGCTTGAGAAACATCAGAAATCTGCGCGCCCAAATGAACGAAGCCGACCCGTTTGAGCCGATAGACAGCGCATATTTCAGACTTAGGATAGGTACGCAATTTTGGCTTTCGGCGCTTCTTCCCGACTCGGCAATGGCGTATTTCGGCACGCTTGTGGAAGCGAGGCAGACCCCCGACAGCGTTAGAGCTATAGCGCTTTTTGCTATGGCGTATATATACAGAGACATAAAAAACGACACTATTACGTCGGACAGTATTTTTAATTCGATTATTCTGAATTATCCGCAGTTCGAGGCGGCAAAAGCGGCGCAGGAGCAACTCGGATTAGAGATTACTTTGATGACAAGGCGCGATTCGGCAAATGTCCAATTCGCCGTTGCCGAACAACTTATGATAGACAATGACGGCGAATTTTCGCAGGACGCTTATCACGCATATTTGCTTACGGCGCTTAGATTTCCCGACATAGAAGACGTGGCGGCGCGCGCGCTTTTTGCGGCGGGTTGGCTTGCAAACAGACGAGCAACCACACGAGACGGCGTGCTCGACACAACGGTTGCAATGGTATTTCTTCGCTTATGCGACCTTTATCCCGAAAGCGAGCAGTGTAAAGCGGCACAGGAAATGATGAACATAAATGAGGCGCAGGCATTTGCGCAAGAACACGCCGCACGCCTCGAAGCAACTGCCGCCGAACTTTTAGGCAACGAAGCAAGGCGCGAAGACGAAGAAGACGGCACTGCAACACCGCAGGAGCGCAGAGCAATTCTTCCCGATTTTCAAAGCTGGATATAGGTATATTTAATGGCAACGGCAAAAAATTATCCGCTTGTTATTCCTTTTTGCGCCGTTATGTTTAACGACAAAAACCTGTGCGAAAAAGCGTTAAATTTCCTGAAAACAGTACTTGGCGATATTGCAAAAATGTCCGCCGAAATCGATTTTTCCGCCGAAACCGACTATTATGATGCCGAGATGGGCGGCAACAAGATAAAAAAAATTTACATAGTTTTCAAAAATCCGATGAAAAGAGAATTTTTGGCGCAACTAAAAATAAAAACCAACGAATTTGAGCAAAAGAACGCCGAAAACGGAAACCGCCGCATAAATTTAGACCCCGGATATATCACAAAAGACAAATTTGTGCTTGCAAGCGCAAAAGATTATTTTCACAGAATAGCAATCGGCGAAGGAATTTTTGCCGAAACTACAATTCACTTTGAAGCAAACGACAAAATTCGCCGATTTTCGTGGACATACAGCGATTATTTGCTTGACCACGTACAAGAGCTGTTGCTCTTCGGACGAAAGTTAGCGTAGCATAGAAAGCAGAAATGTGGGGGCGAAACATTTTTCGTCCGTTAAAGAGTTTGCCCAAAACGTATTTTCGTCCCTTTAAAACTATATTAAAGGAGTAAATATGAGCTGGAAAAATAAAGTAAACTGGAATAATAAAGATGTTATCAAGTATTATTTGGATTCGGCGTGGGCGTTTGAAACGCTTTGGGGACCCGATATGCACTACGGATATTGGGAAAAAGGCGTAAAAACCCAAAAAATGGCTTCGCGACGAATGAACGAAAAACTTGTCGAAAAAATCAACATTACAAAAGACGACTATGTTTTGGATGCAGGTTGCGGCATCGGCGGAAACGTGGTTTGGCTCGCGCAGACTTACGGTTGCAAAGTCGTCGGAATTACAATTGTTCCCGAACAGATAGAAACCGCAAAACGCCGCGCAAAAGAAGCGGGCGTCGAGGATTTGTGCGAATTTGTGCTTATGGATTATATGAATTTAACCTTTGCAGACGAAATGTTTACGGTGGTTATGGGGCTCGAAAGTATATGCTATTCCAACCCGAAACTCGATTTCATAAAAGGAGTTTTCCGCGTTCTTAAAAAGGGCGGACGTTTCGCAATGGCGGACGGATTTGCCGCCAAAGACATAGATATAATGCAAGGCAACGACAAAAGAATAATGCACCGCTGGATGGACGGCTGGAAACTCAACAACTTAGAAACTATGGAACAATGGAAGAAAAACGCGGATTTGGTCGGATTTTCGACGGCGGACTTTACGGATATAACCAAAAACGTAATGCGAACGGTAAGAATTATGCTCGCTTGGTCGCTTTTTTCGATACATTGGCACATACTCGACAAGTTTTTTGAAATTCGCGATTATCCCAATGATGCGCTTTGGTATCAGTATTGGGCGGTCAAGAAAAATCTGGCGAAATACGGAATTTTCTGGGCGACGAAGTAAGAGATATACTTACCCGAAACCAACCATACAATCGAAGATTTTTTTACCTTTATGTTCCACCCATTTGGATTGCGGTTTGCCGATGTTTTTTTCGCTGCGAAAGTCGAAGGTAAGTAAAAAGCCGAGATCCTTGTTTTTGCTTTCTAAGTATCCGCAAAGTTGGTCGTATGCTTCTTCGTGCGCCGCTTCACCGTACCAGCGCTTTAACTCTACTATAAATTGTTCCGCGCCGTAATCTACAATGACGTCCGTTCTTTCGGCGTTGCGGGTTTCGCTTTCTATATGGTAAAAACCCGCGCCGTTTATTACCGGTCTGATATATGTTAAAAACAGCATTCGGCACTCTTCTTCCAAAAATTTTTTACTGCTTTCACGATAAAGTTCGTAATAGTGTCGCGCAAATCTCTCTATGCAGAGTTTCATATCAAACTTGCCGCCTTTTACTACGTCGCTCGAAACCACTCTGTCTATACGAATGCCTTTTCGCTGTTTTTCCGTAATAAAATGCTCGTAGATAATTAATTCGAAAATTGTGTTATCTATGACAACTTTTCCGTTTTTATTTCTTAAATACCCGAAAGTAAATCCTAATCCCATAGCGTAATCGGTCGCGCTAAATTTATAAGCGGCGCCGTTTATCGTTATGTCGTAAAGCAAATCCGACAATTCTTTGTCGGCTAAAATGTTTTTACCCAAATCGTCAATTAGAGTGCTTTGCTCTTGAAGAATTAACTTTACCGCTTCCAGAACGCCGTCTTTTGTCCAGTTTCGCCCCAATTCTTTTTCGATACACTCGCAAATTCTTGAAACAAGATACGGATATCCGCTTGTATAATCGCGAATTTCTTGGGCAACCGCTTGAATATCCATTCCGGAATTGTGGTCTTTTTCGTATTCCGTAAGCATAGAAGCGATTTCTTTAACGCTCAACGACATATCAACATTAAAGTTAATTGCTATATTCCAAGGTGAATTTATGCGTTTTTCGCCGTCTTGGAGTTGATGAGTGCCCGCTTGCACCATTTTTACTTTAAGATTTTTTATGTCGTAAACTCCGGCTAAAATTACGCTTTGAAACGTTGCGCCGACTTTTCGGGGTCTTTTGAGATATTTGTCGCGCAAAACACCTAAAAATTTCAAAAAAATGGTATTGTTTGAAGTTTTATCGACTTCGTCTATCATTAAAACATATTTTGTCTTATCGCAAGCTTTATCAAGAAAAGCGTCAAGAGCGGCAAATGTATCAACGGTCTTATCTACCCAAACCTCGGAGCCGGGCAGTTTTCTTTGTGTAAAATAGTTTGCGCACAAGCCAAGAAAACCTTGGCAAAAACTTTCGGGTGTTTCAAATACTTCGTCGTCAACTCCCTCAAAACTAATCGAGATTACGGTATATTTTTCTGCAAGTTGCTCTTCCAACAAAAAAAGCGTCGTTGTTTTTCCGTATTGTCTGCCGCGGTTTATGCCGAAATATTCTCCTTGATCCACAAACTGTTTTATCTGAGCTATTTTTTCGCTTGTGTCCGCCATATAGTGTAAATCAGGCACGCAAAGTCCCGTTACATTAAATTTGCGCATATTCCATCTCCTTTTTTGCTTATTATTTATCGCATAAAATACGTTATGCCGCAGTCTGAAAACAAAAACCCGCCGAATTCAGGCGCCGCTCTTTGAAAAGACAAAAGAAGGCAGACAAAACTGCCTGCCTTCTTGTTGAAAAGTTAAACGATCACTCGTTTATGGTATTGGAACTAAAATGGAAGCTCCTAAATCAGTCCAAACTGGACTAATTACAGTGCTAATGCCAGTGCCTCTTCTTGCTCTGACTCGAGCGCTATAAGTCGCCCCAGGTAATGCTGTGAAATCATACAAATTACCCTCTACCATACCATTAAACTCAGTAAAAGGAGTACCGCTTGCCCATCTTGTTATTACAAGGTCGTAGCCAGTCGCGCCGTTTACTCTGCTCCACACAAATCTTGTTCCATCGTACGTTATAGAGGAAATACTGAGATCGCAGAGTGTTCTTACAGACACAGTGTTAGCGCCTACGTGTTCGCTTTCAATAACGCCGCCACCGCAAGGAATCTCCGTTGTAATTCTAAACCAATAGGTTGTCTCAAATTCCAAATGGGTGGTGATATCCCTTGTCGGAAGAATATCCAAGTCAGACGCTATTTGTGGAACTCTAGCCACCCAAACAAACGGACCGTTTTCATTTTCCGATCTGTAAATGTTATAACCGCCTTCCATAGGTATATCGGCTCTTTCCCATTTAAGACGAACTGCGTTGCCTTGATTGAGAGCCTCTGCTTCGAGACCGCTTACAGCCACGGGTCTTATGCAGTTTATTGCTGTTTGGATAGCCGACGTGTCGCCGTTAACTCCGCAGATGTTTACGGAAATAACTCTGTATCGATAAGTTGTTCCCGCGACTAATGTTTGAGCGTCATCGACAAAAACTGTTCCTGCAATACCCGCCAAACCGCCCGTGGGCGCCGGAGTAATAAACGACCAATTCGTATCTGTGCCTTCAGCTAAAGCGCGTTGTACTAAGTAGCGCGCCGCGTTAGCTTGGTCGTTCCAAGAAATTCTGAAAATAGTGCTTGCTGCAGTGCTTATGTTTTGAACTTGCAAACCTGATACGGCAGTAGCTCTTTCACAAATTACTACAGGATTGTTTGAAGCAACTGTTTTTGCGCTCTCAATTCCGCAGGCGTTTACAGCGCTTACAAAGTAGTAATATGCAATGTCTCTGTTCACGCTACGGTCGGTAAACGAATGCCCTCTTACGTTTCTTTGAATAAGAGTTGCCGCATTTATACCGCTTACAATACCGCGATAAACATTAAAGCTTTCTGCACTGCCTGTCCAAGAAATTACTATGGAAGTATCGGAAGCAGGCGTAGCCATAACCTCTGAAACCGTCATAGTACCGCAATCTCTGCCTAAAGGTCCTACGCTTATCGTATCGGAAGCTTGGCTTCTTGAGCCGTCCGTTCCGCGAGAATGCGTTCCGATAACAAAGTATTTGTATGTTCTTGTAGAATCCAAATCACTGTCCACAAAGAATGTTTCCGTAAGCGTTCTGTGAAGCGTGAAAGTAGAGCCGCTCGAACGATACAACTCATAACTGTCGGCGCCTCTTGAAGCGTCCCATTCAAGCAACACTCTGGTCGCCGAAAGCGGTGTATATCCAAACGTTGCAGGCGTTTCCGGAACAAAAATATCGGTTGTTCTGCTTACGGCAGGAGAAAAAGCGCTGGTATCGCAGGAATTAACCGCTCTTACGCTATAAGAAAAACTTGTGTTCGGCAACAAATTCACATCAATAAAAAATGCTTCTCTTGTTGTTCCGATAAGATTACGCACAACATCTGTGCCGCTTCCCGATACGCGGTACACTCTGTAAGAATCCGCGTTAACGTTTCTGTCCCACGAAATTCTCATCTCGGGCATTTGAGTTTCGGTTCTGATAACAACCGCTACATTAGCCGGAACAGTCGGAGCGCCGTTTTCGCCTGCGCAATTAACCCATGTTCTGTCGGATACGGGCGCTTGAGTGAAAACATTGCTTATTCCGCAAGCGTTTACCGCAGCCACTTTATAGAAATATGTTGTTCCCGCAACAAGTCCCGTTGTGTCTGAAAATCTTGCGTTCTGTCTGCCGTTAACGCTGCCAGCAAGCGCAAAAGTTCCGTTTTCGGTTGCACTGCGGAATATTTGATATCCGCTTACCGTCTGGTCTGTGCTTTCCGTCCAAGTTATCAAAATGCGCGTCTGACCTTGCGCAACAGCCGCCGTTCCTGCTACACCGGCGGGAACTGTCCCCGGATCGCAGGGCGTTGTAGCCACAACAGGAACAGAAACTCTGCCCAAACCGCAATCGTTTTCTGCTCTAACCGTAAATACTCCGCGTACTCCGAAACCCACGTTAAACACAGAGGTGGTATCGCTGACAGTTCTGCTGTTCATTCCGGGAACGCCGGTGATACCAATCACATATCTGGTTGCACCCGGAACGCGGTTCCAACTCACTCTTATTGTATTCTGCTCAACAACAGTGGTTAGTCCGACAGGGATCTGGGGAGTTAAACAACCGGTCGAAGCAGAATCCATATTTGAAAATTCGCTTACTCCGCAACCGCTTATCACTCTAACTCTGAAAAAATAGAATTTTTCAGGAGCAAAATCGTGAAAAACATCGTGAGTAGTCGCCGCTGTCGTTCTTATGATTGTCTGAACTTCGTCCGCTCCGCCTTCCGCAGGGAAAGGTCTGTCGGCAAAATGCAATTCGTAATGAGTTGCATTAAGCGCAGCGGGCCATTCTACGCGAATAAACAAGTTAACGTCATTCGTCCCCGTCGCTTGTTGCGAAAACGCTCTCAAATCTTTGAGCGCCGCAGGCGGAAAGCAGGTTGCGGAAAGCGGAGCGGACATAGCGCCTTCATCTCCGTCGGCATCAACAGACGAAATTCTGTAGAAAATCTGCGATACGTCTTCTAAAGTCGCAACATTGTCAATGAAGAACGTTTCGGTTCTTGTGGCAATAAGGGTATAACCCGTCTCACCCTGCGTCTTGCGGTACACATTGTACTTCACAGCGCCGTCAACCGCTTCCCACGAAACATTCACAAACTCTCCCGTTGCTGTCGCCTCTATGCCCGTCGGCGCGACAACACTACTCTTTACTACTACTTCGTCCGAATCATCACTCGAACAAGCCGTCAAAAACACAATGAACGCCAAAAAGGCTAAAATCATTGTTAAACTACCCCATTTTCTCATTAAAAACCTCCTTATTAGATTTAAATGTTAAGAGAAAATAAAAAACACTTATTGATAACCGTTTTTTTGCAAAGTATAGCGTATGAAAAAAAAGGGCGCATAAAATATGCGTCCGTGTTTTTAAATATCTTTGTAAAGTTTTTGTCAAGCAAGAATAATATAGTACTGCATAACCAACAATACATATATACACGTAGAGAGAGAGAGAGAGAGAGAGAGAGTACTTTACGCCGCACGTCTCTGTCAAGGGTATTTTGAAATTTTGTAAAAATTCTTGAAAACAAAATTTCAGAGTTTGAATTTACGCGATTTTTAATCGCACAACCTGTTTTGCCCATAATTATAGCCTGCACACCTTTTAGATTTTTATAAGTTATTGCCGCCACCATAATAACACGGAGCAAAAAATAATATTTATCTTTAAACACAGTCAAGGGGAAATTTAAAAATTTGCAAAAAAACTTGCATTTCCTCAAAGAATTAAATTATTTTCCCGTTAAAATTATAATAAAAGTTTAGGAGTTTACAGCAAAAATGGCAGCTAAAAGAGATTATTACGAGGTGTTGAGCGTCTCAAAAGAGGCAAGCGAAGACGAAATTAAGAAAGCATACCGAAAACTCGCGGTTCGTTTTCACCCCGATAAAAATCCTAACGACCCAGAAGCGGCGGAAAAATTCAGGGAAGCAACCGAGGCGTACGAAGTACTAAAAGACCCGAGCAAGCGCAAGCAATACGACCAATTCGGGCACTCGGCGTTTGACAACGGCGGAGGCGGATTTGGCGGAGGCGGTTTCGGGGGCTTCGGCGGAATGGACTTGAACGAAGCGCTAAAAGCGTTTATGGGCGACTTCGGCGGCGATTCGTTCTTCGGCGATATATTCGGGTCGCGCGCAGGAGGAATGCGCAAAACGCAAACGCGGGTCAATCAAGGCAAAAACATTCAGATTAAACTCCCGCTCTCCCTTAAAGAAATGCACGACGGCGTTTCCAAAACCATAAAACTTAAACACAAAGTAGGATGTTCTACCTGCGGCGGAAGCGGCTCCAAAAACGGTCAGCTCGAAAACTGCAAACAGTGCAACGGAAGCGGAAGAGTGCGCAGAGTAATGCAGTCGATTTTCGGACAAATGGTGCAGGAAACCATCTGCCCCAAATGCTCGGGAACTGGAAAAGCTGTCGGCGACCCTTGTCATACTTGCGCGGGAACGGGCATAGTTTTCGGCGAAGATACGGTAGAAATCAAAATCCCCGCAGGCGTAAGCGAAGGCAACTACATAACCGTTGACGGCAAAGGCGACAAAGGCGCAAACAACGGCACAGAGGGCGATTTAATTGTAATAATTTTAGAAAAAGAAGACCAGATTTTCACACGTCAAGGCATAAATTTAATGACCGAAATGGACATTACTTTCAGCGAGGCGGCTTTGGGTTGCGAGCGGACTATCGAAACGTTTTCGGATAAAATCAAAGTTAAAGTTCCCGCGGGCGCGCAATCGGGCAAGGTCATAAAAATTGCAGGTCGCGGAATGCCCGTGCTTCACAACGAAAAGACAAAAGGCGACATTCTCATAAAAATAAATGTGAAAACGCCCGAATCTTTGTCGAAAGAAGAGCGCCAGCTTTTTGAAGAACTGCAAAAATTAGAACAGCAACCCAAAAGTTTTTTCCGCAAAATAACGAGTATGTGGAATTAAAACAGGTTTTAGTTTGATAAAAAAAGCATTTTCGACGATTTTTATTTTGGCGGCAATAAGTTTTGCCGCCACTCCTTTGTCGTTTGAGGTTATAGGCACTCTCCCGCACAATCCGCAAAGTTTTACGCAAGGTCTCATTATTGTCGGCGACCATATTTATAAGAGTACAGGTTCGGTCGGGCGCGGCAGTAAGGTAATTCAGATAGACAAAAGAACGGGGCAAGAATTGCGCTTCGTCGCCGTTCCCGAAATTTTCGGCGAGGGCTTAGCGTTTGACGGAAGTATGCTCTGGCAGTTATCGTGGAAAGAGCAGAGAGCGTTTGTCTGGACTTTGGGGCTTGAGCGAGTAGCCGAATTTTCGTATGTCGGCGAAGGCTGGGGGCTCACGTTTCTTTCGAGAAGACGTCTTTTTGCAATGACAAACGGCAGTTCGCAGGTAATTTTTCGCGACCAAAACTTTAACGAAACACACAGAATTACCGCAACCCTAAACGGCGCTCCCGTCGATAAACTCAACGAATTGGAATACTGGAACGGAAGAATTTGGGCAAACCGTTGGTACAGCGACACTATTTTCGGCATAAACCCCGAAAGCGGCATAATAGAGCATTTTATTGACTTAACCGAACTGCGGCGGCGCGAAAATCCGTCCATAAGAGACGGCAACGTACTAAACGGAATAGCCGAAATAGATAGCAACACTCTACTAATTTCAGGCAAACGCTGGCGAAATTTTTACATCATAAGTGCTAGGGCAAAGTAGGGGCGTATTGCATACGCCCAAATAGCCGACAGAAATCATATACAGATAGAAATCGGGCGTATGCAATACGCCCCTACGCGATTTCGTAATAAGTTCATTGCCGAAATTTTAGATAATTGCCTTAAAAAAGCAAAAATAAAATCAAAAAAGCGCGCTCCTGCACGGCGCAAAAAGTATTTTCCCGTGTGAAACAACGTAAAAAATTCTGAAAAAGGATAAAAATATGTGGGAATACACAGATAAAGTTCGTGAACATTACTTAAATCCGCGCAATGTAGGCGAAATTGAAAATCCCGACGGTATCGGAGAAATCGGCAACATAAAATGCGGCGACGCGCTTCGGTTTACTTTCAAACTCGACGATGAGAAAAAGAAAATAGCGGACGCGAAATTCAAAACATTCGGTTGCGGCAGTGCGATTGCTTCGTCGTCAATGCTCACGGAAATGGTAAAAGGGCTAACCTTGGAAGAAGCCGAAAAAATAACCAACGAAGACATTGCCGAAACACTCGGCGGACTTCCCGACGCAAAAATGCACTGCTCGGTAATGGGACAAGACGCGCTTAAATCGGCAATAGAATTCTACAGAAACGGCGGAAAAACCACAAAAAAAGAAGAAAAATCGCGTTTGGTTTGCGCCTGTTTCAACGTTTACGAAGACGACATAGTAAATCAAATTCGTCAAAACGGCTTGGTTTCGGTTGAGCAAATCACAAATTATACCAAAGCGGGCGGCGGTTGCGGCGGTTGCAAAGGCGACATAGAAAACATTCTGAAACGCACGCTTTCGGAAATGGACGAAGAGCATAATCACGACGAAAAAAGCGAAACTTCGCAAGTTCCCGAAAATAAAAAATTCACAACTTTCGAGAAAATCGAAAGAATACGCAAAGTCCTGAACGAAATCGTTCGTCCCGCGCTTCAAAGCGACGGCGGCGACTGCGAATTTATAGACATCGACGGCAATGAAATCAAGATTAAACTTTTGGGACAATGCAGCGGCTGTCCGTCTTCGCAGGCGACAATAAAGGGCTTTATTGAGAAAGAACTGAAAGAAAAAGCGTTTGCCGAAGCGGTGGTGGTAGCCGAGTGAAGATGGAATGTAGGGGCAAAAAATTTTTTGCACAAAATACATTGCACAATATTAAAAAAAACGGTTGAGGCGCAGGTAAAGTTTCGGGCGGTGTGAGGAGGAAAAGGAGATATGGAAGCGGCGGAATTATTGGAAATAATTAAAGACGGCGAAGTCAGCAAAGTGCAGTTTAAAGAGGCATTGCCGTCAGAAGAAAGCATGTGCAGAGAGATTGTCGCAATGTCTAATTCCATAGGCGGTATGATACTTTTGGGCATAAAAGATAAAGTCAACGGCGTAGTCGGATTATCGCCGGAGCAAATAGAGTATGCCGATCGCAAAATTGCGGAATTTGCGGACAGTATAAAGCCAACGGTTTATGTTTCTACAGAAGTCGTAAGAATAGCGGATGAAGACGTCGAAAAACGTATTTTAATAGTCCATGTGCCGGAAGGAATTAACAAGCCCTACAAAACTTCGCAGGGGCAAATATATGTAAAACAAGGGTCTAACAAGCGGCTATTGATGGAAAATTCCGAAATTATACGACTTTTTCAACAAAGCGCAAATTTATTTGCGGACGAAATGCCTGTTTACGGAGCCGACATAAACGATATTGACGCAACGGCTTTTTCCGATTACTTCAAAAAGGAATTCAAGGTAAGTTTTCAGGAAAAGGATTTGAGTTATGAACAGGCGTTAAAAGCAAAAAGAATTTTACATAAAGGGGAACTTACTTTAGCCGGTCTGCTCTTTTTTGGAAAAGAACCTCAGAACATAAGACCTGCCTTTACAATAAAAGCGGTATCGTTTTTCGGCAATGATTTGGCGGGAACTATGTATAGAAATAAACCGAGCGACTTTAAGGGAACTATTCCCGCTTTATTTAAACAGGGAATGGACTTTTTAAGAAGTAATTTGCACCACGTCCAAAAAGGACAAACCTTTAATTCAATAGGCGTTCTCGAGATTTCGGAAGAAGCATTGATAGAGGTATTACAAAATGCTCTTATTCACAGAGATTACTTTAAAAACGCGCCAATCCGTCTGTTTATATTTGACGACAGAGTAGAAATAATAAGCCCCGGAAAACTTCCGAACGGCTTAACCGTAGAAGACATAAAATACGGCAATGCCGTACCTCGCAACCCTCAAATGGCTATGTTTGCTTCACATTTACTTCCATATAGCGGTTTGGGTTCGGGATTAAAACGAGCAATTAAAGAGCAAACGAATATTCGCTTCGAAAATAATGAATCCGGCAATCAGTTCACAGTTACGATACCGCGTAGTATTGCTTGAAAAGAAATACTTCGACTACAAACAACAAAAATAGGATATTTTCATGAAAAAACGCCAAAAAATCGGCTTCGCTTCGGCAATTTCGATTTTACTTTTTACTTTACTCATACCGATTCCCGACGGTTTAACGCTTGAGGGCAAAAATACTATTGCGCTCGCGCTGTTTTTCCTTATTTTGCTGATAAGCGAAGCATTGCCGCCGTCCGTCAGTTCACTTTTAACAATCGGGTTAATTCCAATATTTGGCGTTAGTTCAAATTTTGCGGGGGCGCTTACGGGCTTTTCGCACCCCGTTATTTTCTTTATTATCGCCTCTTTCGCAATAGCCGCCGCAATAACAAACGTTCCTCTAACAAAGCGAATTTTATCCGCGCTTTTGCAAAAAACCGAAAATCGCACGGAAGCCATTCTTTTGACTATGATGATAGCCACGGCGGCGGTATCTTTTTTTATGTCGAACGTCCCCGCCTGCGCAATAATGATGACAATGGCGCTTGGATTTATTGATTCTTTGGAAGACGGCGAAGAGAAAAAATCCGTCGGCAAGGCGTTTATGATAGCAATCCCCGTCGCAACAATGATAGGCGGCATAGCGACCCCCGCTTCGTCGTCGCTTAACCTGCTTGCGCTTGGGCTTTTGGAGCAACACACGGGCAAAACCGTAAGTTTTGTTCAATGGATGGCGATAGGAATTCCTATGGTCGTTATCCTTATACCTTTTGCGTGGTTTTTGATATTGAAAGTTTACAAACCCGCTCAAATCGCCCCTCAAAAAATAGAGCAATACAAGCAAAATATCCGAACAAAAGAGAATTTCGGGCAAAAAGAAATTTCCGTAATCGCAATTATAGCGACAATGTTCGTTCTCTGGATAGCCTCTTCGTGGATAAGCGGCTTGGAAATTTTCACGGTTGCGCTACTCGGCGGCGTTTTGTTTTTTATGCCCGGAATTAGTGTTTTGTCTTGGAAAAAATTCCTGCCAACCATAAATTGGGACATAATTTTCATAAGCGGCACCGTTTTGTCCATAGCGGGCGCGTTGGTGGCAAACGGAGCAAGCGCGTGGTTGGTAGAAACGCTTTATCCCGCAAATCTTACGCTGAATGCAAATATGCTGGTCGGACTTGCCGCAATAATTTCTTTCGTAATGCTTCTGATAATAACTTCCGCCCCCGCGCTTATCACGGTTTTGGCGGCGCCATTTGTCGCCATAGCCGCGGCAAACGGAGTTCCCGCTTCGTATTTAATTATTGCGCTTGCCTTTTGCGCGGGAAATTGCTATTTGTTCCCGTTGGACACCGTGCAATTATTGACTTACGGCAAAGGATATTATCGAATGACGGATATGTGCAAATCCACAATATTTCTGCAAGTGGCAATAGTGGCGATTTTAGCGTTTTGGTTGCCTTTTATGGGCGGGATTTTGGGGGTGTGAAGTCGAACTTCTCGTCGATTTTCCCGAATATGCCACGCAGTTCGGCGTTGGGGATTTTTCGGTAGTCATTTATTTGTCCCTTGTAATTCGTTAATAATTTTATCAAAATCCGATTTGTATGTTTTATCTTGAATAACACGATATTTTTCAAACTCACTTTCTGCAAACGCTTTCGCTATTTCGTGAGAAATTCGACCTATGCCATCGCTAATTATTTCACCGTTAAGTTTTAAGAACACATCAAGTTTTTCTTTCCAATCCTTCATTGTCATCGGAATATATTTTTTTGCCTGACGGTTTGCGTAATCTAAATACATAGCAACAATTTCGTTTAAATCCGCCAATTCCAATTTTGAAAGATAATTTTTTGCGATACTTACATCGGTTTTAATAATTTTTCCGTATGGTGCATTTTTCCAGTTTGCAAGCCCCATATTTTCTTGCATCGCATCTGCGCGCTTCATTATCAATTCTGCGGCGGTATTTTGATGTATAGCAAAATGCAATTTGTTTTGAACATTAGCAAAAAACTCTTTTGTTGTCGAACTTGTGGAATCATAATCAACAGACGTGGCATAAATATCTGTGATTTTCTGATAAAATTTTCGCTCGCTTGCTCGTATTTCTTGAATTTCTGCAATAAGTTCGTCAAAATACTGCTTTGAGAAAACTTGGTCGTTGATAAGGCGATTTTTGTCAAGCACGTAGCCCTTTTTTGCAAAATTGCTCAATATACTTGTCGCCCATTTGCGAAATTCCACAGCCCTTTTGGAATCCGCGCGATAACCAACGGCTATTATTGCTTCTAAAGAGTAGAAATTCACATTGTAATTTTTCCCATCTTCCGCAGTTTGTCGGAATTTCCGACAAACTGAAACTTCATCTAATTCGTTAGATTCAAAAATGTGTTTTAGATGTTCTACAACAGTTGTTCGACTTTTTTGAAAAAGTTCTGCTATCGCCTCTGCTCGCAACCATACGTTTTCATCTTCAACACGAACAGCAATGCCGTCTTCGCCGTTTTGGCGAGTGAAAATTAGAAAATCAGCCGTGCTGTTGCGAATTACAACTTCTTGTTTTTTACTCATTTTTGTCCTTTGGCTTATAATTTCTCCGCTAAAATACTAAATGCGCTAACACTTCTCAACCAAAGACGTTCATTTTTTGATGTTTTTCTATTTTACCCCACCATAAATTGGGACACAATTTTCATAAGCGGCACCGTTTTGTCCATAGCGGGCGCATTGGTGGCAAACGGAGCTCCCGCTTCGTATTTAATTATTGCGCTTGCCTTTTGCGCGGGATTTTGGGGGTGTGAAAATTTCGTTCCAAAAATCGCCTCAGAAAAAATTATTTTCCGACAAACTCAAAACCATCTGTTTAAAATTTCGGTGTACGCTCCGCGAGGGTTGAGGTTTGGGGGAATCAGCGCTAAATTCGGTGGCAACACCTCAGCTCCTTCGATTGTAATCGTTCCTGCCGGTAAGGTTTCCATTATTTCTCGAAGAACGACTTCATCGTAATTAATGGTAATTCTGCCGGGTTGGTTTGGCGGCATATTGGGACCGCCTGTCAAGCCTAAAGCTCCTGTTCCGACGTTATAAACCGCCCCTTGTATCGTCATATTATCTCCGGATGTTTGCAAGGCAAGTCCCCCTACGCCTCGATTTATTATTAACCCCCTTATCATACCATTATTACCAAGTTGCGTGGCATTTAGATTTGGCTCAACAACAATTACCGTAATGCCGGACGCCGCAGGGTTGTTGGGTATGTGCGCGCTTCTGAAAAATTGTGTTGTAAATGCACCGGCAGGGGCGCTTTGATTATCAAGAATTAAAACCATCCTTCCTGTAAATCCGGCAAGGTCGTTAGCACATCCCGACTCAACGCGGTCAAAACAAAATGGATCGCCGCCGGCAGGATCTTGTCGCCAGCGCAACACCATCCAGCCATTATTTGCAGCCCTATTTGCGGCAGTTGTGGCGCTTGCAAAAAGAGCATTTAACATACTTCCGCTATACCATCGCCCTTGATATTCCATCTCTGTAAGTCTGGTCAAGTCAATGTCAATCGCAGGCGGGTCGATTAGAGAAACTCCGTTAATCGAGTGTTCGTTAAGCGAGTCAAGTAAATCCATCGGAGCGGTTGAGGCATGATTCCAACCGACATTAAAGAAATTTTGGGCGACTGCCCAAGGAACGTGGGGGAATGGGATTTGAAGATCGATGGAAAGGTTAAGGTTGCCGGGAGGATTGAAATTATGAGGTCTAAGATTCACATCTGTCGCACTAAATAAAAACTGCGCACCTTGGCGACTATTACCGGCGCCACCTCCCGGAGGATTTAATCCTCCAGCCCCATAAGTACGACCATTTCTCGTCATTAACCTGCTGTTTCCGTGAAAACGCCATCTCCCATGACCGTCCATGGCTACTGCACCTGCATTTAAAAATACATCATTATGAAAATTTAATGTGTTTGCTATTATGCTTGACTCAGAACCAACAGCATCGTTAAATGTGTATATTGCACCTGCAGGAGCCGGTTCAAATTGAATCGGAGCGTCCGCTATAACGGGAGGGGTAGTATCTAAGCCAAAAAATACTGGACCATTAAACGTTGCTCCTCTGACAATAAAGCGCCCGCCTTCGGCACCAGTAGGTCTGCCTCTTCGTCTAAATTCGCCGTCAAACAGATGGTCATTATGATTCATAACTCCGGCTCCCCTCAGAAAAGTGTCTCCTCGGACTGTTAAGCGTGTGTTGATAAAATCTATACCGCCATTCAAATACAGCGCGCTGGTTGGAATATTTATTACTCCACCCGGGTCTTCATACCCAAAAACCTGAAAAACCCCTATATTCCGCGCCCGACTACCACTCGGGTCAATAGCCTCGCTTTGAAATTGAACAGTAATACGCGAATCATTTAAGTTCCGTCCGTTTCTAAATCGCCGAACTGCAGGAGTGCCGGATAGAGGGATTTCCTCTGTTATGTTTCCTATCTGCGAAAAATCAATATTCATAATCCGAACGCGAAATCTCATTCCGTTTTCATCTGGCAGGAACGCGTTTTCACCACCCACAATCCATCTTTGAGCTTCAAGCGGAAGCCGAGTTTCATCCGCCTGCAACGGTTGTCCTTGCGCATTTCTTCCTTCTGACCTGAAATACAATATTCTCAACAAGTCTTGCGAAGTTATGCCTTGAGCAGGAATATTCGCGGCGGGATTTGACAAAAGCGTTGCCGCTAAAGTCAACCCCGACGTCGCCGCAAAGCGCGCCATTTCCGAAGAAGCGCGCAAAGAAGAATCAATAGTTTCCTTTCTTGCCGAATTAAGGACGAGCATTGCAATAGCTCCGACAAAAACTAACGTCATAAGCACATACACAAGTGAAGCGCCTTTGTTGTTTTTGCATAACAAATGAAGAGCCTTGCCGATTCCAACCGGCGGACGTATAATAGATTTTTCCATAAGAGCAACCTTTCCCCATAAAAGTTAAAATTCAGACAGAAACAGAAAAAGGTCTGCGCTGCCGAACTATTACAATTCGCCAAAACAATAACAGACCAAACTACTGTCGTTTACATAAAAATGTATGCCTAACAAAAAATGGGGAAGCACAGACCAAGCGTGCAAACCATTTTTTATAAGGCGTATAATTTTGTAGCAGTTTCCCACTACGATAAACAACAGTCGATAACGACCGCTATTGTTTTGGCAGTTGTAAAATAATTTATTGTTGCTGTAGGATGGGGAAATTTTTGAGAAATTCAATATTTTCCGCTTTTCTTTGTAAGTTTTGAGACGGCATATAGTATTTTATTATCGTCAACAGAACAAGGAGTATAGTTATATGAATGCAAGCGTATCGGTAAATTCCGCAAATAAAGAACTTGAAAACAAAATAAGTTTTGTTGCTTTTGCCGTGTCCGAAGAGGAACAAAATTTCAGGAAAAATGGAGAAAACAATGAGCGTATTTGTAGTTGAAGGAAAAAGACGGCTTGCGGGAGAATTGACCATCGCGGGGAATAAAAACGAGGCGTTGCCCTTGGTTGCCGCAACTATTTTGACGGGAAATAAAAGCGTTTTGGAAAACGCTCCCGATATCGGCGATGTCCGCGAAATGTGCAATATTGCTCAGAAATTGGGCGCAGACGTCGATTTTTCGGGAAAAACGCTTACTATCGACAGCAAAAACGTCGCAAACGGCAAACTTCCGCTTGATATGGCGCGAAAAATACGCGGCTCGATTTTGTTTGCGGCGCCGCTTTTGGTGCGTTTCGGCAAAGTTGCGCTTCCGCAACCCGGCGGCGACAAAATAGGAAGACGTCGGCTCGACACTCACTTTATGGCTTTTGAAAAACTGGGCGCAAAAGTATCGCTCGGAAACGAAACCTTGGATTGCGGCGAAGAAATTATGGTCTATTACATAACCGCCCCAAAAAGCGGACTTGTCGGCACGGAAATTTATTTGGACGAAGCCTCGGTCACCGCAACCGAAAACGCAGTAATGGCGGCGGCGGGAGCGCACGGCGAAACCACCATAATAAACGCCGCTTGCGAACCGCACGTTCAGGGCGTGTGCAACTTTTTGGTTAAAGCGGGCGTAAAAATCGAAGGTATTGGAAGCAATATACTTAAAATCTACGGTCGCCCCGACTTTGCCGAAGTGAGCCATACAATAGGATGCGACTACATAGAAGCGGCGTCGTTTATTTCGCTTGCCGCCTGCACAAATTCCGACATAATTCTGCGAAACGTCCAAACCGATGTTATGAAAATGCCGCTCCACCAATTCGCGCGCATCGGAATTGACGTCATCGCCAACAAAAACGAAAGCACGCTTCATATCCGCGACAATCAGCGCTTCGAGGTTAAAACAGATATGGGAAATTACATCCCCAGAATAGAAACCGCCCCTTGGCCCGGATTTCCCGCGGATATGAGTTCGGTTATGCTCGTTGCGGCAACGCAGGCAAAAGGCTCTACGCTTATTCACGAAAAAATGTTTGAAAGCCGCCTGTTTTTCACCGACAATTTGCAGACAATGGGTGCTCAAATAGTTCTTTGCGACCCTCACCGAGCGGTAATTATGGGACCTGCAAGTTTGAGCGCGGCGCGAATTTCTTCGCCCGATATTCGCGCGGGAATGGCGCTTTTGATAGCCGCAATGTCCGCCGAAGGAATGAGCCGCATACATAATATTGAGCAAATCGACCGCGGATACGAAAAAATCGACGTTCGCCTCAATGCAATCGGAGCTAATATTATCAGGGAGAAATAAAAAAATTGCCGTTTTGCTTTGCGGCATAATGTATTTTTCCCCCGCATTTTTTATTTTGGAGTTTTGTAATGTCTATTCAGAGTATGACGGGCTACGGACATTTTGAGCAAGTTTTTGAAAGCGGGAAATTTTCGGCGGAAGTTCGCAGTGTCAATAACCGTTTTATGGAAACGCAATGTCATATACCGCGAATTTTCAGTTCGTCGGAACAACAAGTGCGCAAACTGCTTGCCGACAAACTCGAACGCGGCACGGTAAAATTAAGCGTAAATTTTGAAACGGCGCTTGCCCAAACCGTTTGCATTGACTACGACAGAGAAATGGTTGACAGATATTTGGAAATTTTCGGCGAGATTTCACAAAAAATGAACGCGGAAACGCCAAAAGACATTTCGCTTCTGCAACCGTTTTTCAGGGACATAATAGTTGCAAAACCCCAAGAATTAGAGGCGGAAGCGTTTGTCGGACAAATGTTTATAGCAATCGAAAAAGCGGTCGAGCATTTAATAGAAGAAAGAGAGCGGGAAGGCGCGGAATTAAGAGACGTTTTACTGAAATCGCTTGATTTTATTTCGCAAAGCGTCGAAAAAGTAGAACTTCTTGCGCCAAAAAGGCTGGAAAAATACAAGGAAAAATTACAAACCGCCATACAAACCTTGAAAAAAGAATGCGTGGACGAGCAAAGAATTGCGCAAGAAATAGTTTTGATGTGCGAAAAATTAGACATAACCGAAGAAACAACCCGCCTTAAAACGCATATTTCGGCAACAAAAAAGATGCTCGAAGAAGAAAGCGCGGTCGGAAAAAAGCTCGGCTTTTGGCTTCAGGAAATAAATCGCGAAATAAACACAATAGGCTCAAAAGCAAACGACAGCGCGATTGCAAACATTGTAATATCGATGAAAGACGTAGCCGAACAAATGCGCGAACAATCGTTGAATTTGTTGTAAAATAAATCGTTCTTGCGCATCAGCGTGCGCATAACGTATTTTATCCAATTAGAAACGTAGAATAAAAATAAAGGTGTAGGAGAATAAGAAAATGGCAGAAGTGTTAAATCCGCAAGGAATAAGCAGTATAAGAGCAAAAGACCTAAGAAGCGTTAACGATGACAGATACAAGTTCGTTAACAGCGATATTGAGTTTAGTGCAAATTTAAAAGCTGCAACAAAAGATGGAGCAAAAATTTTCTTTCCAAACATGAATATTCTTAACGACAATTCATGGTGAGGCGCAATATTATGAAGCCAGAAGATTTCATTACACTTTTTGATAATTTTTTGAATATGGTAGACGAAATAAAGTTTGAAAACGCATCCATGTTGCGTTTAGATTGCGAAAAATCCAAGCCTAATATATTACGCAATTATTCAGATTTGAATTTTTACGTAAAAGGAGCATATATGCGCAATAGCAGCCAAGAAATCCCACGCTTAGATAGACATAAATGTGCCGCTTGTTTTATGATTGCCATTCTCAATGAGTTGGATTTAACAATTACCAATTACAAAAGCCCCTTAATAAAAGAAAAAATAGCTGCACTTGCAGGATTGGGGATACTGCATTTTTTTATTACTTGCGATAATCGTAATCTAAAAGACGTAGGATTTGCAACTTTTATCAAAGAAAAAGATTTTGTATTTCCTGCAAATGTTGGCGATAAAAATGAATATATGAAAAATTGGACATTAGAATTATTTCACTCTTTTAAAGAAAATAGGACTTTTATCTTGTCCTTATCCAACGAACTTTTTTTGATAGAGCAACATAATCGCCAAATTTTCGAAACACTAAAAACGGAGGAATTGTGAGAAAAAGCAGTAGTGACGCAGCCCTTGAAATGAACCTTGACAAGCTCGAAAAAGAGCGTGGTATCAGCCGCTACAAGGCGGTTTTGATGGCGGCAAAAGAAGCAAGATGGCTCAACGACCAAGAAAGAATTGCCGGAATGGATTTGAGAGGCGAAAAGCCCTCGACTGTTGCTCTTCGCCGTGTTTTCGACGGAAAAGTAGTCGAAACAGATGACGAAGTCGTCGGCTAAAAGCCATAAAAACATCCTAATAGGAATATCGGGCGGAATTGCGGCGTACAAAATTCCGCTCCTTGTTCGTATTCTAAAAAAACAGGGGCATTCGGTTAAAATAATCGTATCGGAAGCCGCAAAAAATCTTGTCGGCACAGACGCGCTGAAAACCCTTTCGCAAGAACCCGTTTACGGCGACAAAATAAGCGACGAAAATTTCGATATGGGACATATTCGCCTCGAAGAATGGGCGGATTTGTTCATTTTAGCTCCCGCAACTGCAAATTCAATAGCAAAAATGGCTTGCGGAATTGCAGACAATTTGCTCTCGACCACCTTTTTGTCGCTCACCTGTCCGATACTTGTCGCTCCCGCAATGAACACTAATATGTGGAATAACGCGGCAACGCAGGCAAACGTAAAAACGCTTAAAGAGCGCGGAATTTTCGTGCTTCCCACAGCGGTAGGCGAACTAGCCTGCGGAGTTGTAGGAGCAGGACGAATGTTGAGTCCCGACGACATTGCCCAATACGCGGAACTTGCTTTGCAAAAGAGTGATTTGCAAGGAAAATTATCAGGCAAAAAAGTACTTATATCAAGCGGCTCCACAGCCGAGCCTATAGACGCAGTTCGTTTCATAACAAATTCGTCAAGCGGAAAAATGGGGGCGGCTTTAGCAAGAGCGGCAATTTTTGCGGGCGCGCAGGTTTGCGTGGTATCGGGCGGAGCAAAAGCAAGGCTTCCCGAAGGAATTGAGCAAATTTCCGTAAATACCGCCTGCGAAATGCGTAAAGAAATAATCGAAAAACTTCCCGACAGCGACATAATAATTATGGCGGCGGCGGTGAGCGATTTTCGAGTGGAAAACACGGCGACCGAAAAAATTTCGCGGGAAGACAACGCCGAATATTCTATAAAGCTCGTAAAAAACCCCGACATTGCCGCAGAAATCGGCGAAAAGAAAACCGCAAATCAAAAATTAGTGGTATTTTCGCTTGAAACAAACGGCGGCATTGTGCGAGCAACAGAGAAAATGAAGCGCAAAAACGCCGATTTATGTGTTTTTAATAACGCCGAAAACGCTATCGGAAAAGATAAATCAAAAATTACCATTATAAGCCAAAACGGCAAAACTCAAGAGTTTGAAGAGCAGGAAAAAATTGTTTCCGCTCTGCGGATTTTAGAGGCTGTTGTTTGAGGGTGTTGTAAATTAACTTAGGGGCGAAAGATTTTTCGCCCCTAAGTTAATATTAATTTTCCGAAAACGCTACCCTAAACCCTACCATCGGGAAGCCGCTGGCTGGGATGTTGCCGTCGCGGGAGCTTATTTGGCTGTCTTCGGCGCCTTGCATAAAGCTACCGCCTTTGAACACCCTTTCATTGCCGTCGGAAGCGCCTGTCGGGTCGGTTTGACTGCTCGGGTAGCCGCTTTGGTACCAGTCCGCCGTCCATTCCCAGACGTTGCCGCTCATATCGTGAATACCTATTTCGTTGGACGATTTTTGTCCTACGGCTTGCAGGATACTATTGCTGTTATCGATGTACCAGCCTACCGAATTTAAGTTGTTGCCGCCGCTGTATGTGTAGTTATTGCTTTTGTTGCCGCCGCGCGCCGCAAATTCCCATTGCGCTTCGGTGGGTAAAAAGCCGCCGACATTTGCGGCGAATGTGTTTGCGTGGCTCCAAGTAATGCCTACCACGGGTAAGTTGTTGCCTATTGTAGGCGCGGACGGGTTAAAGCCCATTTTCGCCTGAAATTGCGCCTGCGTTATAGGATATTTGCTTATGTAAAAGCCCTGTGTCAGCGTTATTTTTGTTCCGCCGACGGTTGTGAAACTTCCCGCTTTTACAAATACCGCTTCTATGTCGCCGAACATTCTTATTCTTCCGCTTTCGTTGTCTTCTATTCTGTCGTCAATTCTCCATTTTGCGAAAAGCGTTGTGTTTGCCGTGATAACGTCGCTTGCGAAAATCCAAGCGTTTGTTAATGCTTCGTCGCGATACCAGCCGTCAAAAATATGTCCGTCTTTTGTGGGGTCGTCGGTCGGTCTGTTTACGGTTGTGTTTTGGGCTACTTGTATAGGATTTACGGACGAACCGCCGTTGGAATTAAACGACACGGTATAAAAAACCGTCCCTTGTATTTCTGTCCATCTTGCGTAAAGCGTTATGTTTGCCGAAACAACGTCGCTTGCAAAATTCCAGGCGTTTGTTAATGCTTCGTCGCGATACCAGCCGTTAAAATTAAAACCGTCTCTTGCAGGGTCGCTCGGTCTGCTTACGGTTGTCCCCTCCAAAACGTTGTTAATAGGCGCGACAAACGAGCCGCCGTTGGAATTAAAGCTTACCGTATAGCGGTTTACAACGGGATTTTTGCCGCTGTCGCCGCCGTCGTCCACAGGTTTTGTCATCACGATAAAATCGCAGGCGACAAGCGCCGAAAAGCAAAGCAACGCGGGCAGTAAATATTTCATTTTTTGCATAATAAACCGTTTCATCTTGCTTGTCTCCTTTTCGTTAATGTGTAGCCGATACTTAATGAATAAGTTATGTTTAGCCCCTCTTCGTAAACAAAGCCGTCGCTGCCGTCGTTATAGTTTTTTCTGAATGAAACGGGATTGTTTCGCTGTCCGAACAGTATTTTGTTGCTTATGTCGAAATTGCCTGCGTTGCCGAACATTAATTTCCAAAATGCGCCGCCAAAACTCGTGTTTGTCCCGTTTTTAGATATATATACTTTGTCGTTTTGCGTAAATTCGGCGGTTAATACGCTGTTGCGATAACCTGCATTTACGCCCAAAACGTTTCTTACAAAACCGTCGCGGTTAATGCACACGCCCAAATTAAGCCCACCCCCGTAATAAATTGCGCCGCCCGCAATCTCTCCCGTAAGATAAAAACCGTTTTTAAGAATTGCGCCGATTTCTATTGTTGCGCCCGCGCTCATTACGGATGTTCCCGCAACAAATTCGGGACGTATTGAAAGCAAAAACATTCCCGCGCGCTCCTCGTTTGCCGCCGCGCCGCCCTGTTGCGCAGTTCTTTGTTGAGCGGGGGCATCCGCGACAGACGGCGACGCTTGTTGTTGTTGCTGAGGCGCGGGAACGCTCGGACGGGCGGCTATCTGTTCAAACGTTTCGCCTGAATTAAGCCGTCTCAACTGCTCGCGCAGGTTTGCCAAACGCTCTCGTTCCTGTTTTAATTCGCTGTCTGCGGCAGTCCACGCTTCATCGGCGATTTTTGCCTGCAATGACATTTCGTCATAGTTTGCTTTTGCCTCTTCAAAACTGTCGGAAGCCATTTCTACCGCTCTTCGCGCGGGGGCGCTGGCGGGATTTGCGCTCAAAAACGCCAATGCGTTATTGTGCTCTCTGTCCGCTCTGTCTCTTTCTTCTCTGGAGCGGTTTAGCCGTGCTGTCGTGGTGTTTCTTTGGTTTCGTGCCGCTGTTTCTCTGTTTGCAAGCGCGGTAATTTGTCTTTCGGAAGCCGTTATTTGCGCCTGAACTTGTTCTGTTTGACGATTTTGCTGAGTTTGAGCCTCTTTTCTTTGACTTACCTCTCTGTTTTCTCTTGCAAGTTTGTCGAGTTGTTCGTTTATTGCGCCGACATCGACCGTCAATTCCGCTTTTACCCAATATGTAAATTCGTCGAACCTTTCGTCAAGAACTTTCAAGCCGACTCTGCCTACCGTGCTTATCGTTATTACTTCGCGATACAAATCTTCAACATTTGAACCCGAGACGGTCATTGCGGAAGAGTAATTCGCCTGCACCAAACTGCCCACTTCGCTAAGCACCATCGCCCGCAACTGCTCGTGCGCCTTATTCCGAGCCGTTCTGCGGCTGTCCTCTTCACTCATCCGATAAGTGTATTCTCTTATAAATGTCTGCACCTGCCCGTATCCCGTAAACGGAAACAAGCAAAGCACAAAAAAATACAACACCACCTTTTTTCTCATAAAACCATTCCTCCGATTTGTTCTTCTCCGATTTGTTCTTCTCCGATTTGTTTGTTTTTTCTTGGGTAAGGGCGGGTTTGAAACCCGCCCCTACATTTAAAATCGCCTTTTCGTACTATTATTGTCCTGCGCGGGCGGCTTTTTCGCGTTCTATTCTTTCTTCAAGATTATTCCAAGCAGTACGAGCCTGTCTGAGATTTTCCGCGTTTTTCTGCGCTTCGAGCAACGCCTTAAGAACGCTTGCGTCCAATGCTCTCAAAACATAAGCCGTAAACCCGTCGGGTCCGCGCGCCACCAATTCTTTAACAATACGGTCGCCGTTAAGCGTGGTCAATACAAAAATCTCCTGTACCGTCTCAAAAACGTCGTTGTCCACGTTCCCCTGAATATCCAAAGTAAACGCCCTCTGCTGAGAAGCAACTTCCTGCTCAAACTGCGCCGCAATCAGCTGAGTTGCCTCAAACCGCGCTCTGCGAAGAGCCGCATTCTGATCCGTAGCCGTCGCCATACCCACCGCCGTAATAGATTCCTTGTAAGGTCCGTCAAGCAACCGCTGAATTTCCCGCGGATAAACCCCAACAGCGTCGGTATGACTACCAAAATTACTCTGCCTCTTCCCGCAACCCACCACCATCAACACCAACGCCGCCGCCATAACGACAAACAATACTCTCTTAAAACCCATAAAAACACTCCTTTTTGTTGTTTTTAACAACCTCTTATTAGTTAATTGAAACCGATATTTTTTTTCAACTCAAAAAAAGAACAGAACTCCGTTCTTAATATTTCAATTGGCGGAAAACACCAAGCGGAACCCGCTGCAGCTCCAGCTGCCGTCCGGACTGCCGAAGCTCCGAAAGGCAACACGAGCAAACGAAGCCTCGTAGTACCAACTGCCACCACGAACTACGCGGATAGTGCCGCTATTAGGACCTATTGGGTCAACAACAGATGTCGAAGTAAAAGACGCACTCCAGTCCGCAACCCATTCCCAAACATTACCGCTCATATCATAAATCCCCAATCCGTTTGCCTGTAGCCCTCCTACAGGTTGAGCGCCGGAAGAGGGACGGTTTGTGCTAACCCAACCAACTTCGTTGATATTGTCGCTACCGCTGTACATATATGGGTCTTCCCTATTTCCGCCGCGCGCAGCAAATTCCCATTCAGCTTCCGTCGGCAGGCGACCGCCGACTCTACTAGCAAAATCTACTGCGTTAAACCAACTTACGTTTACTACGGGACGATTGTTAAGATTAGACGGATTATCATTCATTACCGCCTCATACTGCGCCACGGTTATCGGATATTTACTTATCCAAAAGCCGCGTGTAAGTACTACCTCGCGAGATACCGAATGTCCGAAATGTGCTCCTCCCTGCGTAAATACTCCGGGGGCAACAAAAATAAGTTCTATATCAATGCCATTACGAGTTATTGTCCGCGCTTCTCCGTTTGTGCCGCCGCCAATACCGCTTATCGGTCTCCACTTAGCAAACAGTGTGATATTTCCCTGCACAAGATCTGTAGCAAAATTCCATAGATTGCTCAGCTCAGCCTCTCTGTACCAGCCGTCAAACGTATATCCGCTTCTTATTGGCTCATTTTCCGGTTCGCTGATAATAGAACCGCGAGAAACATTGACGATTGAAGCGACAGAAGAACCGACATTTGAATTGAATGCCACGGTGTGGAAACTACTTACCAATACCGAAACAAGAGCGACTTCATTAGTCCTTACGCTATTAGTGCTCAATCTTATATAACGCGTTCCGTTAGGTATTGATAAAATACCGGATTCCATAACGGTGGTACCGCCGGCAAACGCCTGAGGAGCGGAGAATGTTGTACCGTTGACAGATGTTTCCAAAGAAATGGTGTTTCCGTGTCTCGCTACAATTCTTATACCGTGTCCGTTTACTCCTGCCGGAAGCAAAGGTAAATCAACAAAAGAACCCGCCGCTTCAAATATTAACTGTCCGCTGTTGCCGTTGTCCCAGTTTACACCGCTGAGCGTCCATTCGTTTACATCGTTTGCCGAAGCTAAATTATTGCTATAGGGCAAAACCAAAGTTCCAAGTTCGTGCCATCTTGCAAACAGTGTAGTGTTAGCCGCAACAACATTAGTCTCAAAGTTCCAAGCATTAGTAAACGCCGCTTCTCTATACCAACCCATAAACGCAAATCCAACTCTTGTCGGGTCGGTCGGTTTATCAATTGTGGTGCCGGTAAGAGCGCTTACAGAACTAACTGCAGACCCACCGTTAGAATTGAAGGTTATGGTATGAGCGGTAAGCCATCTCGCAAACAGTGTAGTGTTTCCCTCTACAACGTCCGTTTCAAAATCCCAAGCATTAGCCAGCTCTGCGTCTTTGTACCATCCGCCGAAAACGTGCCCGTCTCTCGTCGGCGCAACAGGCGCGCTTATCGTCGCACCGTTTGCAATATTGACAACGGAACTAACCGCAGACCCGCCGTTGGAGTTGAAACTCACGGTAAAAGTTTCATTTTGTATTTCAGTCCATCTTGCAAAAAGCGTAGTATTTTCGCTCACAACATCGACCTCAAAATTCCAAGCAGTAGTCAATTCCACCTCTTTATACCAACCTGCAAAAGTAAACCCGCTCCTCGTCGGCGCAACAGGCGCGCTTATTGTCGCACCGTTTGCAATATTGACAACGGAACTAACCACAGACCCGCCGTTGGAATTAAAACTCACGGTAAAAGTTTCAATTTGTATTTCAGTCCATCTTGCAAAAAGCGTAATATCTCCGCCGATAACATCATCCGTAAAATTCCAAGGAATAGTAAGCGCCGCATCCCTGTACCAACCGTTAAAAGTAAATCCCGCTCTTACAGGCGCAACAGGTGCGCTTATCGTCGAGCCCGCGGCGGCAAAAGCTATAGAATCTGCAACGGGAGCATTATTAAAATTAAAGGTTATGGAATGCCAAGGAGTAGCCCCCTGCGACCATCTCGCAAAAAGCGCTATATCTTCGTTTACCGTATTTGCGGCAAAATTCCACACCGTGGTAAGCTCGGCATCTATATGCCAGCCGACAAACATATACCCGCTTCTTAAAGGATTTCTCGGTCTTACAATAAGCGCCCCCGAAGCAACATAAGTCAGCGAATCCACTGTAGCGCCGTCGTTAAAGTTAAATAAAACCCTGTGAAAAGTCGTTCCTTGCGCCCATCTTGCGTAAAGAGTAATGTCGTCTCTTACAACATTCCCCGCAAAATTCCACGCGGTGGTAAATTCCCTGTCCGTAAACCAGCCGACAAACACGTGTCCGCTTCTTTGCGGGTTGCTTGGTCTTGTAATAAGCGACCCATCGGCAACAAATGTGATAGAATCGGAGGAAGCGCCGTCGTTAAAATCGAAAATAACCGAGTGCCAAGGCGTGGTACCCTGCGACCACTTTGCGTAAAGAACTAAGTTTTGCGAGACAACGTCCCTTGCAAAATTCCACGCAACGGTTAATTCGGCATCTCTGTGCCAACCGACAAATACGTGTCCCGCTTTTGTGGGATTGCTCGGTCTGCTGATTGTAGCCCCATCGGCAATACCGACTATGGGATTTACGGCAGACCCGCCGTTAGAATTGAATACTACTGAAAATCCGCCCTCTTCTTTTGCCTCTTCGCCGTCGTCGCTACTGCAACTCGTAATAAACAAAAACACCGAGCATAAAGCCAACACTAAAGCCGCCAACATAATTTTAGCCTTCATTAAAGCCTCCTCTTAAATTATTTTTATGCGGCAAGAAAACGACCGTTTTTTTGCCGCGTTTTTTAAGCATATTTTTATAAAAAAATGCTTAATGGTATTGCTTATTTAATTGGCATTTAGTATTTTATTAGTACGATAGTACGAAAGATGGGCGCGGCAAAAAAACGGTGGTTTTTTTGTAGCGGGGGTGGGTTTATGGAAAATTTGGAATTTTAGAGATTTGGCGAACAGTGTTTGGCGAATTCAAGGTTTCAGAAAATATTGTTTTAACGTGGATTTTTGTTGCGGTTGTTAAGGGGTAATGAAAATAATTTATGTTGTGCGTGGTGTGGGAAAAAATTACAAAAAATTCATTATTCCAGTTCCTTTTCTCGTTTTTTAGCTTCTATAAATTTTTTACTGGATAATTTACCATCCGAAAACAGACCGAATGATTTTTCCAAAACAGAATATTTATCACGAACAGGCGACAAAATAATAGTACCATTCTTAGGAACTAGTTTTATTTTCTCCGAACGGATATAAGCCACTACCGTTTTAGAAAGATTTCGCTTATCAACAACTAAACTTTCCATAAAAATTCCTTTTAATTTTAAACTTTTTAATGTAAAATAATTTATGCTTACCACAATGTGTCCGAAATTTTTTGAAAATTGTATATTATCTTGTTTTAGAAAACGCTTTTTTTACTTCTTCAACACCTTCAAAAGTAAAGTCCCTAAAAACAGGGCGGCGTTTATCAGAACTATTATCGCCCCTGTCGGAGCGTTTAGGATGAACGAAAGAATTATTCCGCCGATTACCGAAAATACGGCGAAAAACGCCGCTAAGGCTATCGTTTGTTTGAAACTTTTTGATACTTGAAGCGCGGTTATTGTGGGAATTATTATAAGCGCGGATATTAACATAGCGCCGACAACGCGCACTCCCAAGACTACTATTATTGCTGTTAGAACTATTATGAGCGAATTCAGAAAATCCGCTTTTACTCCCGAAACCCGCGCAAAATCTTCGTCGAAAGCGAGCATAAAAAGGTCTCTGTAAAAGGCGATTACAACGCCGATAACGGTCGCGGAAAGAATAATCGAAAGCCACAATTCGTATGGCTGAATTGTCAGAATATTACCGAAAAGATAGTTTTCCAGATTTCCGATTTTTCCTGACATCGAAGCAAGCATAACTGCGATTGCAACTGCGGTTGTAGAAACAAAACCGATTGCCGAATCGCCCCAAACGGCTGTTTTTTTAGTAAGCCAAAGTATTAAAAGCGAGGCAATAACCACAAGCGGAATAGAGATTGCTATCGGCGACAAACCAACAAACATTCCCAGCGCAATTGTCGCAAGAGCCGTGTGCGCCAAGCCATCGCCAATCATTGAAAATCTGCGCAAAACCAAAAAAACGCCGACTATCGCGCAACTCATCGCGACAAAACTTCCCGCGATAAGCGCGTTTCGCATAAAATCATAAGAGAAAATACTTAAAAGTTCTTCCATATTTTACCCGTGTTTGCCTTCGCAGTTGTTAAAATAACATTTTTCGTCGCCCGATAAAAAATCCTGCGATTTTTCGTAAGACAAAAGCACTCTGTCAACGAGCATTACCGTTTTTGCGTAGTCTTTTATGTCGTGAAAATCGTGGCTCACCATAATCACCGTTGTCGAAAATTCTTCGTTCATTTTTTTGATTGTATCGTAAAAACAATCGCGGCTCGAAGGGTCAAGCGCACCCGTCGGCTCGTCCAAAATCAGTATGGTCGGAGAGGAAATAAGCGCCCGAGCCAAAATTGCCCTTTGTTGCTGACCGCCCGACAACTGCCCGATTTTTCGTTTGCGAATATCCGAAATTTTCAGTAAATCCAGCGCGTCGTTTAGTTTTTTGGGAGTGTTTTTGTCTTTACTGCAACGTAATCCCGAAAGGACTATTTCTTCGACATTTGCGGGAAAACGCGTATCAAGCGTCGATGTTTTTTGCGGAAGATAGCCGATAATATCGTCGGGATTATGAAAAATCACCCTGCCTTTTTGGGGCTTTATAAGTTGCGCAATTGTTTTTATCAGCGTTGTTTTTCCACTGCCGTTTTGCCCGACAACCGCAAGAAAATCGCCGCGCGAAACGTCGAACGAAATATCCTGCAAAGCGCAGTAATCACCGTAATTAACAGTAAGATTTTCAACGGTAATTTGTTTCAAAACCTGAAACCTCCCCAGACGCCGACGCCCGCGCCTTTTTCGCTGTTATAAAAAACGCTTGACGTCATTTCAAAACGCCCGAACTGCCTGAATATATGCGAAAGATTTATTTCGTATTCTTTGGTAATATCTCCGCTCAAAAATTGTTTTCTTTCACTGTCGCCCTCTATCCCTATTCCTATTTGCGCTAACTGCTCTTCAGTTAACCGTTCTGCAAGATGAGGATATACAAAAACGTCGCCGAGCGAGCCGCCGCGAACGTTGCGATTGTATCGATTATGAACAGCTTCGAGCCTCAGCGCGTGCCTTTGCGAAAAAGCAAACTGCGAAAGTCCGCGAATTTGCGCCGAATTCGGTCCAAGTTCCGCGCCTATATTACGTCCGAAATGCGCATGATTTGCCGCCGCGCCGCGAAAATGCGTGTAAACCCACGGCTCAACCCTGCAATATTCAAAACCGAAAATCGCGTTTCGTCCTGCAATTACGGGAAACCACTGCGTTCCGACCGTAAGCGCCCATTTATTTGCCCATTGGTCGTTAAAAAGCGTGTGCGGCGCGGTGCCGTCGTCAATAAAAAATTCCATATACCAGCGTGCAATCTGAGGCATTCGCAGTTCTAAGTCAAAGCCGATTTGTTTGTTATCCAAGTCGCCTGCAAAATGTTCCGCAAAAAAATACGGGACAAAAGGAATCATATACACAGGCTCTATTCTTCTTGTTCTGTTAAGATCCCAGTCGGGCAAAACCTGTCCTTGCGGCGGAGGTTCCGCCATAGTTGCGGCGTCGCCCGTTGAGCCGCTGATTATTGAAGCGTTTATTCCGAGCGTAAGTCTGCCGTCAAAAAACGGAACTTGAGCGCGATGATAATATATAAATTTATTGAGATGATTTAGTTCCCGCAACATTCCGAAAATTTTATAGTATTGCATACGCCCAAAATCCAGCGCGGCTCTCGCATAAAAAACGGGTTCATCGACAATGTTAAGCATAAGACGATTGTGCGCGGCGGGTCCCGACGTCAAATTATCTACCGCTACATCAAAGCGAAAGCGGTCGGTCTGCTTGGATATTCCCGCGCGAAAACCGTCCATAGCCCGAAAATGCGAAGTATCGCCGCCGATTGTGTTGAAAGTAGGTCCACGAAACGGCTGGTAATTTTGCTCGATAAAAGGCGTATCGCTTCTGAATTGGGTGAGAACATAAATGTCGGAATAGAACGAAAACGCGCCCAAATTCGCCGTAATCCTCGGTTCTACAATCCCGCGCGCGTCCACATCTCCGTCAAATCTCCCCTGCCCTGTTAAGTCCAAATTCAGCAAAACGCGATACTCGTCGTCCTCGCTTCTGATTTCGGCTATTCGCGCGTTTCCCTCAAATCTGTTTTTCAGGATTTCGAGCGTTTGGCGGTCGGTTTGGGTTAAATTTTGGCAGTTTTCGACGTCCGCTATCCATCGGCGGAGTTCTTCGTAATTCATCGGTTGTTGCGAAATTCCCCTTGGCAAGGCTGTTCCGCATCGCGAAGAAATCATATAAATTATCTCGTCAATTCTATTATCGATGGCGGCATTCGGCTCAAATCGAATTGTCTGCGCAAAAACCGAAAACACAAGAAGTGCGACAATAATCATTATTTTTTGCATTTATTTTCCCTCTGATTTCAGTTTTGTTAAGCGTCATTTTCAATTTTTTGCGCTTAATTTTCGACAAAGCGCCTCTGTTTGTTTGAAAAATAATATATTTTAGTGCCTAAAAGGGAGATTATTATGAAAAGAATTATTTTTTTGCTATTTTTCGCAACGATTATTTTTGCCGAAACAAAACCGTCGTTTCCGGTTTTTGAGGAAATTTTACCAAACGGACTTACCTTGCTTGTTTTTACCGATACCACGCTTCCGACGGTTTCGTGCAGGTTGTATTATTTTGTCGGCTCTATGCACGAAAGTTTTTCGCACACAGGACTTTCGCACATGTTTGAGCACATGATGTTTAAGGGAACGCGCAGGCTCGGAACGACAAATTTCAGAGCGGAAGTCCCGCTGATGAACGCGATAGACAGCATAGACAACAAAATGCTCGCGTTAATCCGAATCGGAGTTCCAAGAACAGACGAAAGAGTTGTCGCCCTCAGAGAAGAGGCGTTTGCGCTCCTCGAACAACAGCGGGAATTCATAATAAAAGACGAAATTTGGTCTATTTACGAGCGAAACGGCGGCACTCGACTAAACGCTTGGACAAGCCGCGATATGACCGCCTACATCGTAAATTTACCCGCAAACAAAGTCGAACTTTTCGCAAACATAGAAGCCGACAGAATGCAAAATTTGGTTTTACGCGAATTTATAAGCGAGCGCGACGTGGTTGCCGAAGAACGAAAAATGGTTGTGGACAATCGCCCGTTAAGCAGATATTTTGAAATTCTGGAAACTGTTTTTCATTCGGCTCACCCCTATCAAAACCCCATAATAGGTTGGGCGAGCGACATAGAAAACTTTAGCGTTGCGGCGTTAGAAAATCACATTGCAAGATTTTACAGACCCGATAACGCTCTCATAGTTTTGGCGGGGAATATCACGCCCGCCGCCGCAAGCGCGCTCATAAACAAATATTTTGCGCATATTCCCAATCCAAGCCAGCCGCTTGAGCCCGTTCACACAAGAGAGCCCGCGCCAATCGGCGAAAAACGCTTTATTGTACGCGAGAACAACGCCGAGCCGCGCGTCGATATTCTTTTTCACATACCCGGCTACCCCGACACAGCACTTTTTGCATTGGAAATCATAGAAAATATGCTTTCTGGCAACAGCGGAATTTTGTTTCGGCGGCTTGTCGAAAAAGAAGGATTGGCGGTTAGGGTAAGCGCGGCAAATTTCTGGCGGCATCATAACGGCAGATTTGCGATTTCGGCAGTTTTGAGAGCGGGAGCCGACCATAAAAGAGTAGAAGAAATTATCTTGGAAGAAATAGAAAAACTGACGCGCATTGACCCAAGCCCAAGCGAATTAACGCGCGTAAAAAACACAATTTTGCGCTCGCATCTCGAAAACTTCAGAGATATGGAAAGATTTTCCGACCAATTGGCGTTTTTCCAAAGGTTCGGCGATTGGCGCGGACTTTTTGAGTACCCCGAAAGAATAGCGGAAATAACAAGCACAAAAGACGTAGTCGCAAGATACCTTAACCCGAATTACAGAGTTGTAGGGTGGATTGTCGGGGAGTGAGGAGGGAAGGGATATAAAAATCCTACAACTTGACGTAAGTTGGTAAAAACAATTGCTTAATTGGGATATTTTTCGCCATTTACCTTTGGAAAAATAGTATATTTGTGTTTATAAAATTAAAAAAAGGGGAATTATGGCGGTCAATGACACACTTGCAACGCTTTTGAACGAACTTAAACACATAGCAAAAAGCGAAACGGTTTTCGGCGAGCCGTTTGTTTCGGGCAAAACGACGGTAATCCCGGTTTCAAAAATTTCTTGCGGGTTTGCGGCAGGCGGAAGCGGAAAAAAAGAGGGACTTTCAACAACGGGCGGCGGCATACAGGTTATTCCCGTAGCGCTCATTACAATAGTCGGCGACAGCAACGTAAAAGTACACCCGATAGACCCAAAAGACAGCGTAGGGCTCAGACTTTTGGGACTTGCTCCCGATGTTATCGAAACAGTTTTGAAATCAGTTAACAAATCGAGTAATAAAGAAGCGTAAAAATGTTCGACAAATTATCAGAAAATTACATTTGGGTAAGCGCGAATGCTCCCGTCGGCGGAGACGGCTCTGCAGATAAGCCTTTTTCGAGGATTAAAGACGCGCTTGACTGTGCAGTTTCGGGGTCGGTTGTGGCGCTGACTTCAGGAAATTATGAAGAAAAACTCGTCGTGCGCGACTTATGCGGCACCATTGAAGAGCCAATAACAATACTCGCTTTCGATGAAAACGGCAAAGACGCAATTTCGTATTCGGATTGGTATTTTTACTCAACAAAGGACATTATTGTTAAAGGCGTGGTGTTCAGCAAAACACAAAACGCCGCAATTTCGATTATTGGCGAAGCAGAAAGATGTAGCATAAAAGACTGCAAATTTATTGAGTGCGGCGAAGTTTCGGAATGCACAATATTCTTCGGCGGAAGCGGCGGTCAAGACTGCGTTGTAGAAAACTGCGAATTCAGCGCGCCCAAAGATGCCGAAAATCACATTGCAATTATGATTTCGCAAAGCACAGACGAAAACGAAGAAAAATTTGTGTCGAACTCCAAAAATTCATCGGTGCGTTTCTGCCGATTTAAGAACTGCAAAACCGCCGTCGTTGTAGGTAGCGACGAAAATATATGCGGACTTTTCGGTGGGCACGAGATTTACAGTTGCCTTTTTGAAAATTGCAAAACAGGCATAAAAATTAAGGTAAGCGGAACGCAAATAGGAAGAAATATTTTCAGAAACACAAATGCGGCAATCATAACCGACGCAGGCGGCGAAAACGAAATATTTGAAAACCGTTTTGAAAACTGCCCCAACGCGATGATAATCGGAAGCGACGACGCCACTATTTCCGAAAATTGCTTTATCGATTCAAAAATTTCCTTTGACGGCGACGAAGAAAATAAAAATGCGGTGCCGATTTTAATTCACAAAAACACTTTTATCTCGAACACAGAAGACGAAGAAATTATTTCTGCACGCTGTAAATCGGCAGCGTTTGCCAACAAAAATATTTTTTACAACTGCGGCATTAACAAGCAATACATTAACGAAGAAGGCAGTATTTTTGAGAAAAACAATATTTTCGCAGATTTATCTAACGGTGATTTTTCGACAGATTTGGATTACGGTTGCAAAAGCGGCGCTCAAAAACTTCTTGAGATAGGCGAAATTCCAAAGGTTGATATTGTAGAATTGTTTAAACAACAAGAAAAAGAATTGATGGCGTCCGACCACGAAAACGCTTCGACAAAACAAGAGCTGTTATCTCAAAATATAATGGACGAACGAGACTTATTCATAAAAGCAATGTGTTTTCAGAACGATGACGAAAACGACGAAGACGAAATCGAATTTGAAGCAAGCCACGTTGGCTACGAGGGTTTGCGACCTATTGGAATTGACGGCGAATTAGAAGATAATTAAGAAAAATCTTGATTATTGTTCGGAGAAATTAGATATAATCTAAGAAAACGCGGCTTTTTGCTTGTGCAAATTATTATTTTTAATCAATTATTACAAATGACAACTAAACAAAAAAGGACTAATTTATGCAATACATTTCGACTAGAGGCGGTATGGAGCCGCAAAATTTCTCGCAAATTCTCTTAGGCGGACTCGCTCCCGACGGTGGTTTGACCATTCCCGAAAATTATCCGCAGTTCGACAAAAACAAATTGTCCGAACTTGCAAAACTGAATTATTGCGACTTGGCATTTGAAATTTTACGCGAATTTGCCGACGATATTCCGCAAGACGACCTTCGCAAAATAATAAATAATTCTTATACTCCGCAAATATTCTGCAATTCAAGAGAAAGCGCACGCGCGGCTGATATTACACCGATTACCAAAATTGATAACACTCTGTTTATTCAGGAACTCTCAAACGGACCTACTCTTGCATTTAAGGACTTGGCAATGCAGTTTCTGGGCAACGCGTTTGAATATGTTCTGCAAAAAGAAAACGCAAAACTAAATATTCTGGGCGCAACTTCGGGTGATACGGGGAGTGCTGCGGAATACGCTATGAAAGGCAAGAAAAACGTGAATGTTTTTATGCTTTCGCCTGCGGGAAAAATGTCGCCGTTTCAACGTGGACAGATGTATTCTCTTCAAGATAAAAACATACATAACATCGCAGTAGAAGCAATGTTTGACGGTTGTCAGGATTTGGTAAAAGCGGTAAATAACGACAAAGACTTTAAGGAAAAATACAAAATCGGCGCAGTAAATTCAATAAACTGGGGAAGAATAGCCGCTCAAATCGTGTATTATTTTAAGGGATATTTTGCTGTTGTCGAGAAAATTGGCGAGGAGATAGATTTTTGTGTTCCCAGCGGAAATTTCGGCAATGTTTGCGCAGGACATATCGCAAGAAAGATGGGACTTCCCATACGCAGATTGATTGTCGCAACAAACGAAAACGACGTTTTAAACGAGTTTTTCAAAACAGGAAAATACGCGCCGCGTTCAGACAAAGAAACTTTCGAAACATCATCGCCGTCAATGGACATCAGCAAGGCGTCAAACCTCGAAAGATTTGTCTTTGATTTATTGGAACGCGATAAGCAAAAATTGAAAAATTTGTGGGAAACCATAGAAAACGGCGGCGAATTTACACTTGACAACAAAATAAGAAAACAAATGCACGAAAAATACGGATTTATATCTTCAAAAAGCACCCACGACGACCGAATGGCGGCTATTCGAGACGCTTATTTTCGCTATGGGCTTTTTATAGATACACACACGGCAGACGCTTTCACGGTGGCGCAAAGACTCAGAAACAGCGCAATAAAAACCGTAATTATGGAAACGGCTTTGGCGGCAAAATTTGAAGAAAATGTCAGATACGCAACAAGCGGAAAAAGACCGCCTGTCCCAAAGCATTTGGAAAATCTTGCCGATTTGCCTCAAAGAGTAGTAAAAATAGAGCCCAATTTACAAGTTTTAATGAAAATTATCGTGGAAAATGCGATATGAAGGCAATGATTGCCTTGCTTTTGGTATTTTTTTTGCAAATTTTTGCCGAAAATAACAGAAGCAACGTTTGCCACGGAAGCGACGGTCGCCTATTCTTTATAGAGCGCGGCGATACTATCTTTTTGACTGCGCTTAAAGGAACGCGAGGCGCAGACGGAAGCGTTGAAGAGAGTTGGTTTACCACACAACACGGCGCTCGCGTAAAAATAGCCGACGGAATTATAGTCGAATTGATTGGCAGTGCAATCCCCGAAGCGGTGTTTGGGCAATACGGCATAAAATCTTTTGAAAGATTGGCGAACAACATTTTCTTGGTAAATCCGTACGACAGAAGCAGGCAGTTTGAACTTTCCCGCGAACTTTCGCAAGATACCGCAGTAAAATATGCGCACCCTAACCTTATAAGAGAAAGACGAGCGCGATGAAATTTTTATTGCCGATTTTGATTGTAATATTTTTGCTTTCCTGCTCCGATGAAAAGGAAATCGGCATTGAAATACCAAACCAAGACAATCCATATATACCAAAACAAACAGATAATTTTGACCCGTTTTTTCAGCACCAATGGCACTTGCACAGCGAGCAGTATTTTTCGATAAATATACTTGGAGCTTGGGAAATCACTAAGGGAGCAGGTGTGCGCATTGCCGTTTTAGACGATAACATACAGAGAAATCACGAGGATTTTGAAGCAATTTTTGTTTACAATGTAGTTAACGGCAGTAATAGCATAGAGCCCGTAAGAAGAAACGTATATTCGCACGGAACCGCGGTAGCAGGTGTTGTTTCGGCGCGTTGGAACGATGTCGGCACAATAGGAGTTGCCCCCGAAAGCGATATGCTTTTTATCGGAGACCCGAACTTTTTTTCGGAAGACGCAGATGTAATAAGAGCGCTTGACAAAGCAAGAGAATGGGGTGCGCAGGTTATAAATTGCAGTTGGGGCGGCGGGCTTATAAGCGAGTCGTTTGAATCGCAAATGAGGTCGCTTTACGAAAGCGGAGTTGTCGTTGTCTTTGCCACAGGAAACAGAGGTTGGAATCTCGACAATCAGCAACGAATTGACGAATCCGAACTCCCGTGGGTAATAGGCGTTTCGGCAAGCGACAGAAACGGAATGCGCAGAAGAGATTCGGATTTCGGAAGCAAACTCGACATTATGGCTCCCGGCACATCAATACTTATTCTCGATTTAATGGGTGCAGACGGAAGCAATAACAGCGGCGGGCTTGCAAACGAAAATTATGGAATATCTAACGGAACATCGTTTGCGGCGCCGATTGTAGCTGGAGTTGCCGCCCTTATGCTCGCGGTAAATCCAACGCTGACGGCAACACAAGTCCGACAAATAATAACAGAAACCGCACAAAAAACAGGCGGTGATGAAGTAATGTATGACGGAAACGGATTTTCACTATCCCACGCATACGGATTGATTGACGCCGAAAGAGCCGTACAACGCGCGCGAGACTGGGGCAACGGCTCCTCTATTACACGATTATTCCGTTAATAATTAACGAATAAAATTCGTTCTTTGGCGAACGTTTTCTTTTTGCGGAGGTTCAATCCCCGATTTTTTACCCGCCTCAATACAATTAAGAAGCCACGCCATATTTTGAGCAAGTACCCGCATTGTCTGCAAACCTTCCAAATCTTGCTCGACTTCTTCGGGCGTATTTCCGTGCACCATATTCCAATATTGCGACGAAACAATCGGCATATTATTTATAGTAAAATATTTGTTTAGTTGGTCAAATGCGGCAGTTGCTCCACCTCTTCTGCACGACACAATAGCCGCCGCGGGCTTATATTGCAAATTCCCGCCCGCAGAATAAAAAAGCCTGTCCATAAATGAAGTAATACTGCCGCTTGCACCCGCATAATATACAGGAGAGCCGAAAATAAAACCATCCGCGCTTTTTGCCAAAACCGAAAACTCATTTACAATATCTTTAACCACACAAGAAGGATGCGATTTGCAATATGAACAACCACGACACCCGGCGATAAGTTCTGTTCCTAACTGGCAAACTTGGGAAGAAATCCCTTGTATTTGTAATTCTTTCTCAATTTCACGAAGCGCTCTGTTTGTGCAACCGACCAAATGCGGGCTACCGTTAACTAATAAAACTTTCATACATTTTTCTCCTCTTCTGCTTTCTTTTTTTCTAAAACATCAATTTCATAATGCGGCGAAGTCAAATCTATACCCGCTTCCCTAAAGATGTCCTGAATATTTTTGTGCAATTCGGAATAAACTTTCGGCACTTCTGCAATTTCTTTTGTATAGGCGTTAATCTCATAAACGCAGTAAAAATCATCAAGCGCTTTTTGCAGAACAAACGGTTCGGGAGTTTGCTCTATAAACTGCGTTTTTTTTGCCGCCGCTATCAATAACTCGTGTATTTTACGCCAATCTATAGAATAATTAACAGTCAGATTCGTATGAACAATAAGACCGTTCCCTGATTCTTTAGAGTGGCTGAAATTTGTAATATTCGAGGTCAGAATTGTAATGTTCGGAAATGTAATATATTCTTTTTTGTCTGTGATAATTCTGACGACAAACGCGTTTTTTTCTACAACAAACCCCTCGCTTTCGCCAATTTTTATTCTGTCGTTTATATGAAATGGGCGCATATAAGTAATCACAATTCCTGCAACAAGGTTCCCTATCGCCGACGACGAGCCAATCGAAATTATAAGACCGATAAAAACCGATACACCCTGAAAAACTCTGGTGTCGGAATTAGGCAAATAAGGAAAAACAAGCGCAATCGTAAATGCGTAAATCGTGTATTTCAAAAGGAAATAAGTCGGCTTTGCCCACTCGGGATAAAACCCTTTTATTACAAGTCGTTCTTTTTCAATTTCACTGCTGAAAAACTTAAGCGTTTTAAGAATATATCTCACAAAAAACAAAATTACGACAATTGTTATGAGCTGAGGGATATATCCGATTATGCCGAAAACAATCTTTCTTACGGGAGACAAAAAATATCCCCAAATAGTCGTGGCAAAATCGCGAGTTTGAGGAAAAATCCCAAAAATTACGGGTATCGTAAAAATCAGAAGCAAGATAAAAAGCACCCATTTTACCGAATGCGTCAAAAAGAACAACGTATGCAAAATCTGTTTTTGGTCTAATATTTTATATTTTTTAATTACCAACGATTTGAAGTGGTTTTCCGAATACGAAGCCAAAAAGCTGTTGATACGGCGAAAAAGTAAATTCAAGATAAATATTAAAAATATTACAACGGCAATCACTGACCCCGTTGCAATTATCTCTTCGAGAAAAGAAACACCTTCCGTTTGAATACCTTTTATTATCGTTGAAAGATCAATTACATCATCTTGCTCTTGCGCAAACAACGACGAAACAAAGAGAAGTACGCAAAATCCTATTTTACGGACATCCATAAAATTCCTTTCAAAATACGCACGCAGACGAAAAAACGTTCTTACAAGCCCAATTTTTCTTTAAGAGCTTCGGGCGTAAACGGCTTAACCATATAATTATTGGCGCCCGCCTTAAGCGCTTCAAGAACTCGGCTTTTCTCCGATTCCGAAGTACACATAATGATTTTTACATCTTTGTATGCGGCGTTCGCTCTGGCTTCGGTCAAAAACTCAAAACCGTTCTTAACCGGCATATTCCAGTCAAGAAGAACCACATCGGGCATATTTTTAGCCAATTTTTCGAGACCGTCTTGCCCGTTCTCCGCTTCGACAATGTCGCTGATTCCCAGCGCGTTAAGCTGGTTTGTCTGTATTCTTCTCATAGTTGAAGAATCATCAACAAGAAGCACCTTCATATAAATCCTCCGTTATGTTTTACGCTATTTTCTGGGTATAATATACATATTGGCTTATCAATCGCGCAAGTAATATTTGTCAAAGAAGTCAAATCTTTCATTTTCGATGTTTCGGGGCGTATCAAATAAATAATCCGCGCCAATTATCCGCAGGTCTATAAGCACTGAATTATAGCTGAAAACCGCCTGCAAATAAGCCAAGTCGCTGCTACGGAATTTTTGCTCCGCCGTTTCCATATCAGCCTGCGAGATAAGTCCGTTTTGATAGCGAGTTTGCGCCAAAGCAAACGCATTCTCGGCGGCATTGCGCATATTTCTGCTTTCTTCTATTTTCAAAATCTCTTCTGCCAACTGCTCGTAATAAGAGGTTAAAACAAGGGTCAGCTCTTCTTTTCTGCGTTCAAGATTTCGACGTGCAATCCTCAAATCAAATTCTCTTTGTTTTACGCGCAAGCCACGCTGTCCGAAAGGTGTAATATCGTAAGTTATTCCAAAATAAAGCACTCTTTCCGGTTCAAATGAAAAATCGCTTCTTCCCGTAAAATTAGCAACTCGATTAAGCGCAAGCCCGCCGAAAACCACGGGCAAATAATCACCCCTCGCCATTCGCACTTGCAATGACGCCAAATCAACAGCGGTCGTCAACATTCGCAATTCTTTGTTTCGCGCAAGAAAATGATGCATCAAAAGATCGTAGTCAATATTTATAATATTATGTAAAAGCGTGTCCGTTAAAACTATACTATCCGCAGATGTCCTTAAACCCGCGGCAACGGCAATCGCCCGAAAATTTTCGCGCTCCAAACGCTGTGCTTCTCTCAATCTTATCCGCGCCTGCGAAAAATCTATAAAACTATTCAACGTGTCAAGTTCGGACAACTGTTCCAATTCAAAACGCAAAACAGTCTCGCTGTGTCGGCTCTGTGCAATGTCGCGAGACCTCTGTTCGATTTGCGTTCTTCTTTGAGCAATAAGCGCAGAATAATATTTTCGGGTAATGTTCGCTTTAACCAGCATTCGCGCTTCCTGCCACTGACAAATAAGCCCGCGCCCGCGAGACCTTGCATATTTTAACGCCAGCCGAAGTTTTCTTTGCGCAAAAAACGTCTGACGAAAATCAAGCCCGCCCGAAAGCGTGTTTTGCGGCACGTGAGTAAGTTCGCTCATCATTTGGTCGAGCATTGTTGTTATTTCCATATCAGCTAAATTGAATAACGACGGCGAAAAAGGATTAGGTAAAGTCGCTCTGTAAGCTTCGGTGAATGTCATAAAATCGCCAATTCTCCCCATAGGATTAAGCGGTGTAATTGCGTGGTCAAAATTTCCCCTGAAATGAATTTGCGGAAGCATATTTCGTTGCGCTTCTTCAATAGCGCTGATATTTTGCTCAATCATCATATTGGCAACGGCAACCAAATGCGAATGCTTGTAAACGGAATCAATGAGTTCGCTGAGCGAATAGCCGACGTTTGAAAAGGCAAGCGTATAAAACATCAGAATTACACAAAAGGCTCTTCTCATAATAATCAGTTCCTTTTCTTCTTCCAAAACTTATCTTCTTCGGGAGCCTTAAAATTATAGAGCGGCTTAACAACAGACAAAATCTCGACCGTATCGCCGATATTTGCTATTATTTCGCCCATCGGCTTGTATGCCATCGGCGCCTCGCTGAGCGTGCTCTCCCCCACCGACGTCGTCCAAACGCCTTTCATCGCTATTTCAAAATCTTCTAATTTCAGTTGTTTTTCCGCTTGAGTTCGCGACAAAACGCGCCCCGCCCCGTGAGGCGCCGACCAATTCCAGTCTTCGTTTCCTTTGCCCACGCAAATCAGCGAGCCGTCGCGCATATTTATAGGGATAATCAGTTTTTCTTTCTTGTTGGCGCTGACCGCACCTTTACGTATTATCATTCTTCCCGTATCAACATAATTGTGAATTGTGTTTATTTCTTCAAACTGTTCGGGCGTTCGTATTCCGGTTGTCAATGTCTCCAAAATCGCTTTTCTGTTCCAGTATGCAAATTCTTGGGTGGTTTTCATATCGTTAATATAATCGCCAAAAAGTTCGCCTTCGAGATACGCGAAAGAATATTTCTCTTTCATTTCGTTTTCTTGCGCCAAGAGTTCCTGAATTTTCTCGCCGTTGCCCTCCGCTTTTGCTTTCTTTACAATCTCTTCCACATTGATTTGCTTCAAGATTTTTTGCGCTTTATTTGTGTAAAACTGCTCTATTTCCAGCCCCAAATGTCGCGAACCCGAATGGATAACAATATAAAAATGCTCTTCGTCCTCGTTTATTTCAATAAAATGATTGCCGCCGCCGAGAGTTCCGACAGATTTACGCGCGCGCGACATATTTATAGTCGGACATTTTATGTTATGAAGCTTAACTTCGCTGCTTAATCTGTGCGCGCTGTCGTGTATATTAAAGCCGAACGGGATTTTGTTGCGAACTACCCTATCAACTTTCTCAAAATCTATTTCGGGTAAATGTTTCTTTTTATAAACATAAGCCGTCATTCCGCAACCGATGTCGCAACCGACAAAACTCGGCACTATTTTATCGGTTATCGTCTGGGTAAATCCTATGCAAACGCCTTTTCCCAAATGGCAGTCGGGCATTATTCGTATTTTGGTATCGGCAAATGCTTCAAAATCGCAAATATTTTGTATTTGTTCAACAGTATTTTTGTCAATTCTGTCGGTGAAGACAGTTGCGCTATTGTGAGTTCCGGTTATCGTTTGCATAATAGACCTCCTGTTCTATGGAAAAATACGTTTTGCCGCAAATCAAAAGGACGTAATTTTAAAAGGTTCAAGATAAGTTAAGTATAACGCTTAACTTATCTTGAACCTAATCTTTTATTTTGTTGCTTATCCCACTTCTTTCATTATTTCTATCTTCAACTTTTCCATTTCGACGATTGCCTTTACGTCGTCTAAATTATAATTTTTATCCACGTAAGCGTCATAATAAACAAACGATACCCCCGCCACATTCTTTGCAATGTTATATCCCGCATTTATTTGCTCGTTAAACGATGACTTGCGTGCAAAACCCCCGGATTTTACACTAAGATACTCCAAAACATCGCCGAGCCACTTCTTTTTAACCAACTTTTCATATTTTTCTTCCTTATTGCATTTTTCGACGCCCGTCCCGAATGCATAAAAACAGCACTCTTCTTTTCCCAGAAATCCTCTCTTCGCCGCCTCGATAAACGCAGGCATTATTGCAAAGTTGTTATAGCCCACGCCGCCGTCCGACAATATGTGCTTTTTCTCTTTTATAGGTATATGCTTAAAATAAAGCGGCGCGGCAAAAGACGGCGATATAAAATACCCGACCGACTTGTCTTTAAGCCACGGTTTATCGGAGTTGAAATACATAGTCGTCTCGCCCGCCAACTCAGAAGACGAAACGATAAGCGGCACCTTAAAATCGCCGCAAGTTTTACCTTTGAAAATAACGTCGTCTAAATATTTCACCGCGTTATCCAAATTATATTTCGGCGGCAATAATTTCTTTTTCTTAAATATTTCTCCGGCAGAATCCCTGAACACTTTGCAGAGGTCGCCGTCCAAACCCAGCGCCAAATAAGCGCCCAAAATCGCTCCGACCGATGTGCCGATTATCAAATCCGGTTTCACTTCCGGCTTTTCTGTTTTTAGTTGCGTCAATGCTTTTGCAGGTATTATTCCTCTGACTCCGCCGCCGGAGATTACGAAGATGTTTTTCATATTTTGCTCCTTTTGTTTAATGACTATTGGTTTATATCTAATGTATAATATATTGGGCTTCTTGCAAAATCCAAATGCTCTGAACAGATTTTCGCAACTGCATCAACACCCAAAGATACGGATTCTTTTGTCGCCGACTGTGGTTTCTTCAAAATACAGTTTTTCTTCCCAAGTTTTTTCGGCGCTTCTGTCGAAAACCACTATCCAACCGTCTTTACTTCCGACTTTGTCCATATACATTTGCACTTGCTCTATGGCTTTCGTTTTTGTTTTTTCGCTTTCATAAATTTTGAGTTCAATCGGATATTTTTGCTTTTCCCATTCTATACAGATGTCTGAGCGTTTTGTGCCGAGAGCCATTTCACGGTGGATTTCGCCGCCGCCGTTTATCACTCTTTGCACAAATGCCTGAAAAACCAAATGCGGCGCGGCTTCCACATACTGATACAGGTCTTCTTCGTAGCGTTTAACCCATATTTCGCTGTTTTCTCGCCAAAAATCTTGAAATTCGCGAATTAGAAAATTTATATCAATTTTGCCATTTTTTATGTATTTAGGAAGCTTGTCGTCTTCTCTTGCCGTTATTAAAGTTTCCTGCACGCCATAATTTAGGAGGCGAATAATTATTTCTCCATAAATTTTATTTCCCGGCTCTACTGCCCTATCGTCGGTTTCTTTTATAAGCCCTAAATCTCTCGCATACATATAGTCATCAGATATTCTATCCGGCAAATCCTCTCCCAAAATCAGCGGCTGTATAATTTTGCGAACTCGCGGCTCTTTTAGACGTTCCATTAAACTGTCAAAATGCGTCGGACGTTTTCTGACTAAATTATTTATTGCCGTTTTCACCATTTCTTCGGTTATGGGAACAGAATAATCATTTTTGCAAATTTTTTCTATACATTCGCAAGCAATGGCGTTTACTAACCACGGCTGTCCGCTTGTTTGATCGTAGATATAATCGACTGCTGCTTCTTCAAAAACCTGACCTTTTTGCGCGGTGTGCTGTGAATAGAGCGACATTACATCGTTTTTGCTAAACGTGCTTATTGTAAGCGATTCCTTTACAATGTTAAACGGGCTCGCGCTTCCGAGCGTATCGTTGTCGTCTCTGACTTTCGCTTTGAAGTCGCGAATATTGCGCATTCCGACTAAAGCAACACTGTGAACGAAAGGCACTCTCGGTCTTGATACATAACCATCTCGCAATTGCCTTAAAAAAGTTATTAAAGTGTTGGAATTCAAGCAATCCGCTTCGTCAAAAAGTATAATCAGCGGTTTGTCTAAAGAGCGACAATAGCGTGTAAGACAAGATTTTAGAACGCCTGTTGTATTACTATAATCTGCATTTCCGGCAAATCCGCTTGGCAATTCTTGTGTTTCTATACAAGTTTTTATTGCTTTTACTATTTCAGGAATTCCCTTTTCCGGGTCAGGAAAAGATTGCAGTGCCTCCAAAGAACAATATAAAGCATAATATTTACCGCTATTACTCAGTTTATCGACAAGTTCCCAGAGAAGTGTTGTTTTTCCGCTTTGACGAGCAGCGTGAATAACAAAATATTGCTCCTTGTTTATCAGATCCATCAATTCGTCATTCATACCGCGCAATGGATCAACTATATAATGCTTCCCCGGTACGCAAGGTCCCGCTACATTAAAAAAAAGTTCCGACATTTTTGTTTTTCCTTTCACATTAACAGTAAGATACTATTTTCCGCAGCAATAATGACGGGCAATCGTTATAATGGAGTCCGTTTTCGTCAAATACGGAATAAAACTGTCCGCAAAAAATGTCGGCGGAACTGAAAATGTCGATTGCTTTCCGTTGTATATGGCGATGTTTTTGTGAAACAGGTGAAATTTTCGGTTTCCTTAAAGCGGAAATAACGTATTTTCTGAATCATTAACGGAGGGTACTCATTTGTTTGAAGATACGAAAAAAATATTAGAACAAATAAAGCTCGGCGAGGATAGTCGGCTTGAATTAAAAAGTATTGAATTTACAAACAATTCGGTTTCCGCTCCGCATCGTAATTCAATGGCGGACGAGTTGGCGGCTATGGCTAATACCATAGGTGGCGCATTTTTTCTTGGCGTTGACGACAAAACCCGCGAAATAGCAGGTATCCCGATTGATAAATTAGACGTTGTTGAAAGATGGTTGCGAGACATAGCTAATGATTTGATAAATCCACCGTTAGAGTGCGCTATCCGTAAAATATCCATAATCGACGAGGGCGGCAATGATAAAAACATAATAACGATAGATATACCTAAAAGCATTTTTGTCCACAAAAGTAGCAATGGCTATTTTACTCGAATAGGAAGTTCCAAACGAGAAATGACGCCGGAGGTTTTATCGCGTCTTTTTCAGCAAAGGTCTCAAAATAGGTTAATTTGTTTTGACGAGCAGATTGTTATGAACTCTCGCTTGTCTGATATGGATAAAAAATTGTGGGAACGTTTTCGCACAAACTTATCCCCCGAAGCCGACAAGGAGTTTTTGACAAAATTAAAACTTGCGGATTTTGACGAAAGCGGAGAAATTCGCCCAACAATTACCGGAATACTATTTTGCTGCGATTCTCCCGAAAAGTTTATTCCGAACGCTTTTATTCAGGCTGTTTGTTATCTTGGAGAAAGTAATAATTCCGAACAATTAGATATGCAAGACATAACGGGACCGCTTGACGTGCAGATAAAAGAAGCCTGTAAATTCGTGAAACGCAATATGCGCGTAGCAGGAGTTAAAAATCCTGAGCGAACCGAATTTCCGCAATATTCTTTAAGTGCAGTATTTGAGGCGCTTGTAAACGCTGTTGCGCATCGCGATTATTCTATTTACGGCTCAAAAATAAGGCTGCGTATTTTTTCGGACAAGTTGGAAATTTATTCTCCCGGAGCAATTCCAAACACAATGACTTTAGAGAGTTTGCCGCTTAGGCAATATTCGCGAAACGAGTTGATAAGTTCTTTGCTTGCTCGTACGCCAATGAATTTTGACACGGTCAACACTTACAGAAAATACCTTATGGACAAGCGCGGCGACGGAGTGCCTATTATATACTCGGAAAGCCTATCCGTTTCAGGCAAAAAACCGGTCTATGAATTGATCGATGAAACAGAACTGAAATTAACAATTTTCGCGGCGGAAAGGTGAAAATTGTCAGCAGAATATTGAGCCGGTTCAATCAATTTTCATTTTATTTGTCAATTCCATTGCTATTTAAGAGCGGGAAAACGTATATTTACAGCCAAACTTGTAAAACTTAAAGGATATCTAAATGAAAATCTGCATTCTGACTCCTCGTTTCCCGTTTCCGGAGAATGGCGGTGATGTTTTACGTATAAATAATATATGCCGCTACTTGAAAAGTAAAGGACACCAACTTATTTTAGTTTCTTATTATGATAACAAAGATATTAAAAATAATTTATCCGAACAACTCTATGATAAAATTTATTATATTAAACACAGAAAAATCAGAGCGTACATAAATACAATACTCGCATTTATTTTTAACAAGCCGCTTCAAATCGGTTATTATTTCTCATTTGAGTTTCTGTCGGTGTTCAAAAAAGTAATTAAAATAGAGCAACCGGATTTATATATTTCACATTTGCAGAGAATGGTGTCTTACCTGAACATTTGCCGCCTACATGAAAATTCAATTGTAGAAGCAACCGACTTAATTTCAAAAATGTACGCCTCTACAAGTAATTCTTCAGGCATCTCTTTAAAGAAATTTATCTATAAAATTGAAAACGAACGTATTAAAAAACATGAATTACAGACATTAAACGCCTATAAAAAATGTGTTTTTGTATCAAAGGAAGATATAAAACATCTTGATTACAAATCAGTGTCAGTGCATGCCTGCGGAGTGCAATGCTTGCCGAAAATTCCGGCAGGATACAATAAAAACAAGATTGTATTTGTCGGTAATATGCGCACACTGCAAAATAGTGATGCTGTAAAATTTTTCATAGACGAGATTTTCCCTGTAATAAAAAAAGCAATTCCAAATGCTGTGTTTCACATAATCGGCGCTGAGCCTCCTGGGTTTATTCAAAATATGGCAGACGGAAAAAATATTATAGTAAGCGGATTTGTTCAATCAATCGAAAACGAGATAAAAGACGCGGCAGTATCTGTTGCACCTTTGCGTATTGCTGCAGGTATTCAAAACAAAGTGTTAATTTCTATGGCTTGCGGCATTCCAACAGTACTGACATCTTGCATATCGGCAGGTATTCCTGAACTTGTGTCAAACCAAAATTGTGTTATTACAGACGAAAAAACCGATTTTGCAAATGCTGTTATATCGTTAATGCAAAACGAAAATATGCGCAACGATATAGGTGCAGCCGGATATGAAATGGTGCAATCCAAGTATTCTTGGAATGAAAAGCTGGAAGGGTATGAAGAGTTGTGAAAAATACCAATTACAGCGATAGTCAAAATACTACTATATCAGTAATTATCCCAACGTATAAACCACAAGATTATATATTAGAGTGCCTGCAGTCTCTGAACAACCAGAGTTTCGATAAAAATAAATTTGAAATTATAATAGTGCTTAACGGAGAACAAGAGCCATACCACTCATTTATTAGCAATTGTTTATCGCAATGCAATTTTCAATATGAATTAATTTATACCAATATTGCCGGAGTTTCAAATGCGCGCAACGTTGGAATTGAACAATCAAAAGGCAAATATTTAACTTTTATTGACGACGATGATTTGATTTCCGAAAATTATTTGCAAGGATTGTATGATATTGCAAAAAACGGTCTAATTCCGTTATCTTATATAAAGGCGTTTGTTGAAAATATATCAAATGAGAAAAATTTTTATATAACCGATGTTTATGAAAAAATGAAAAATAAAAACCTAAACGTACTTAATACTCGCTCATACTTTTCAACTCCTTACTGTAAACTAATTCCCCGTGATATGATAGGAGCGCACAGATTTCCTGAAAAATTACAAAACAATGAAGATGTAGTGTTTATGTTTGCAATTTCAGACAAGAAAATGAAAATGCAATTTACAGATAAAACCGCCGTTTATTATAGAAGAACAAGAGATAATTCATTGGTAACAAGAAAAGTTTCTTTGGCATACACAATAAAAAATCGCCTTAAATCATCTTTTGCCATAATCGTGATATACCTGAAATCTCCAACAAAATATAGTTTCCTGTTTATGGTTTCCAGAATTTTAGGGCTTTTGAAAACGATAGTGGTGCCTATACAGTAAACAGAGAAATTCGGCTGTTATTTTTTCCGTGCCAATGCTTGACACACACTCTCTACAAATGATCTTATACTACACAGTCGCATACAATACCGTTTCAAGATAGCCTACTCCGTGATGCCTAACGTATAATTTGTATTCAGGCACTAATTTGTGAATATATTCAGCAATACTGATCATATCTTCGTCGCTATGATAGATACAAATTGCCAATTTGGGCTTATCTCTGAGTATTGTTTTCTCTGCACCTTTTAATGCGTTCAACTCTGCACCCTCTATGTCCATTTTTATAAATGAAACCATTTCCATCTCCAGACCATCTATAGTTTTGGAGTTAACTATATTGTTAACTCCACTACCACCCCAATCCCTCTCAGAAGAGCGTTTACTGTCTGTTATTCGAGAGTTCATTCCGCTTGCATCACAAAAAGACACCTCTCCATCATAGTCACATATACAAGCATTTATTAAACTTATCCTAGGTTGTTTTCCGTAAGTTTTTGTAAGTTTTTTAAAGTTAACAGTGCCTGGCTCAAACGCTATAATTTGCCTGTATCCTTTGCCACAAGCCAAAAACTTGCTTATCGTGTCTCCGATAAAAGCTCCGCCATCTATAAAAACTTCATTTTTTGTTAAGGCAAATTCTTTTATGAAATATTGGTTTTTGGGGGGGGATTGTAAAGGAAAATCATTTCTGCGGCGAGTTTGGCGATATTTGATCATGCCAAGATACATTTTTTTACTTTTTTCATCGGCGAGTGTATTTATTACAGCATCAACCCGCTCAACATTTGACGAAAAAAAGAGGACAGAATCCTCGTTTGTCCCCATACGCTCAAAATGCCGCAAATTAGTTTTGTTAAACCCTAAAAAGGACAAATCTGTACGGGTAAAAACGTAGTATCTAAAACTACGCCACAAAAAACTACACTTTAATTTCGCCATAAAAAACTGCAATAATTGCATTAGACTTCCTCCTAATTATCTAACAAACTCTCACAAAATAATATATGCTAACAAGCAAAATATGAAAAAACAGTTTTTTTGTAAAATTTGGTCAAACCCATAAATTTAATGCTGTATTCCCGCAATATTAACGGCACTATTTTTTTCATAATTTGCTTCAACGCTTCTTTAATTCGATAATCTATTACGACATAATCCACATTTCTGTGTCGTGAAGCCCAATAAGGGAATTGACTTCTATAGCTTTGATATTTCTTGTTTTTATTCTTAACTTTATCAACTATTAAAAAAACTTTACTTGAATACGAAATTAAAAAATAATCGACAAATGAAAGCAAAACACTTTGTTTTTCTATTTTTGAATTACACGTATGTTGTCTTTTTTCGCCTATAGTATAAACAAAATCATACATAGCCGCAGCATTTCTAAATCTCACACTGTCTGAACATACTAAAATTTTTCTATCTTTATTTCGTTTGTGAATTTTTATTAAATGATTAATGTTCTGCTGTATAAAAACTTCCTGTAATTCCGCAGGTAGTGTTGGAAACTCTGAAAACTCATCAAAATCATCCAACAAGTTTTGAAAACGAAATACCGCTGTAAAATAATCATTGTTCATCTTGTTGCGATGGAAATCTATAACATCTTGCAATTCTGTTGAAAGATGGAACAATTCATTAAACAAGCACCCATATTCCTTCTGAAAAAAACTCATATTTGTATAGAATAAAATATATTCGTAACTTGCAGAAAGGTCTTTAAGAATGGTTATTACCTCCTTGCAAGTTAATCTTCCTGCATATTGTATAGTATCAGAGTATTGTTTAGATTCAACAGCCCACCATCCCTCAAAATAAGAAAGTGACACGCTCTTTTCTTTGTTTTCCTGTATTTGATTTTCTGATATTTTCCAATCATAATTAGGGTGTAAATAATCAGACAAGTCAAATGGAACAGTATGATTTATTTTGAATTGGAAGCCGCATTCTTTGCATATTTTATACAACGCCGTCATTGCTCGAAACCTATCCGTCATACCTCCTTGTGGTCTGTCATCATTTGCCATAAATACAATCTTAGTAATACCGCGCATACAGTCAACCTTTCCGCTAATTTTTTCCAAAAACATTGAAAACCAATTTCATAGGCAAAAATCTTAACACCCAAAACACGATCGTTTTAGGAAAATAAAAAGCAAGCGGCTTTGCAAACAAATACTTATGTTTTATCAATATATCTGTTGTGTTTTTGTCTTTTTGTTTTTGCTTTATATACTGTAATATAAAACCAAAATATTTTTGTAATACGTAATAATTTATATACTTTTCTAAGGTCTGGTGTCTTTCTGAGATATATTTTTTCTGTTCAAGCAAATTTTCCATTTCCATTTCAATGCGCTCGCCAATATATCGCTTTCCGCCCTGCGTAGCCGAATCGTCTCTGCAAATATAAAAATATATAACACTTGAAGATGAGTAGGACTCGTCGGAAGAAGCAAACGCTTTCATACAAAACTCTATATCTTGTCCCAATTTTCTACCAACAACAAATCGTAATTTTTCTCTTACTAAAAAATTCTTGTTGAAAATGACACTACACAAATGAAAACGAATACGACACCCTATAACTTTTATCAAAAATTCTTTCGCTGCCATACATTGATTATCGTTTACCCACTCTATACAACTATCATCTTTGAAACTAAACAAAAAAACGTCCGCCGTTTTATCATTTATAGCATCTCGTAAAATATTGATTACATTATTAGGTATCGCATCATCGGCGTCAAGAAACCAAACGTGTTTTCCGTTAGAATTTTCAATTCCGGCATTTCTTGCGACAGAAACGCCTGAGTTCTTATCCAATGATATTAGTTTGATGTTAGAGTTTCTTTTTGCATATTTAAGCACTACGCTTTCTGTGTTATCGGTAGAACCATCGTTGACAACGATTACTTCAACGTCTTTAAGGTTTTGTTCTGTCAATTGAGACAGAATGTTACCGACAAAAAGCTCTCCGTTCCAAACAGGAATAATTATTGACAAAAACATTTTTTACCTTTCCAATTTTCTCTGTAAAATATTATATGCCACCTTTAATAGAGAACTCAAAATGCGTTTCTTGCGTATTTTCCTTCCTTAATAGGAGTAAAAGTTCGTTCATACGTTTTTCGCCAAAAAGAAAGTTTGCCAATTATTATGGACGATAATATTTTGTAAAACCAATAAGGTAATAAAAAATATTTTTTATATAATCTAATTCGCCTTTCTTTAGACTTCTTAGCAAATCCTGCGCTATTAGATACTCCGCAATCTTCAAAAAAGGCAAATTTCAATGGTAAATATTTTACAGTTGCATTATTCTTTACCATAGCAAACATAAAAAAACCTACATCTCCTTCAAGGTCGAAACAGCCTAGTTTTCTCATAAATGCTGTTTTAGTAAACGTTGCCTGATGCGGAAGTGTTTCAGAAACCCAATAAATCGGTCCTCTGGTTTCTTTGTCGGATACCGGCAGTTTTCTTTGAGAACGAGAAATATGAAAAGCAGAATCCCATATTTCATTATAATCCTGTCCTTTTTTTTCCATTACCAATATACCTTTAATAATATCTTCATCAAACTCGTTGGCGAAAATTTCTTCCAGTGTAGTATTTTTATATGCACAATCCCCAGAATTAAGAAACCAACAGTATTCTCCGTTTGCTTTGGCAATTCCTTTATTCATTCCTTGATAAATTCCGCCGTCCGGCTCACTACACCAATAAACAAGCTTGTCGGTTTTCTCTGCGTATTCTTTTATAACGTCAACACTTCCGTCTGTTGAGCCGCCATCAATTATTATCCATTCGTAATCCGTCCAAGTTTGCGTCACAACACTTTTAGCGGTATTTACAAGTCCGTCTTTGTTGTTTAGATTTATTGTTATTATCGAAAGTTTAGGCATATTATTTTTCTTCTCCTTGTAAGATTTTCCAGTAACCGCCTTTGTCCGCGCCAATGCGTTCTATTGTGCCGGCAGATTTGAGCGCCTTCAAATTTCGTTCAATAGTTCGAGTCGTTTTTTGCAAAATCCCCGACAACTCTTCAGTTGTAATTCTCTGGTTGTTTTTTATTGCTCTTAATATTATTGCTTGATTTTCTCCGACATTTTCTCCGACATTTTCTCCGACATTTTCTCCGACATTTTCTCCGGTTGTCTTACAAAAAACAGTAACCTTAAAACTGTCGACAGAAGTTTCAAATATAGGTGTCGGTAGGTTTTCTTCTTTGAAATAGTCCATAATTCGCTTAATTCC
>WRAZ01000004.1 GCA_009779925.1 Chitinivibrionia bacterium | reverse complement strand
GGGCGGGGTTTGCCCGCCCTGAAAACAGAACGAACGGCGATTTGGGCGGGCAGACCCCGCCCCTACAAAACGCGATTGTTTGGGATTTGCGTAATTCGGCGGGGCGTTTTGTCGCAAGCGGCACATACCTGATAATGGTCGAGGCTACGGCGCAAAACGGCAGAATTTACAGATACGTCGCTCCGATTGGCGTTAGAAGATAAAGAGTGAATTCAAGCAAAAACTAAAAAAAGAGGCAATCGGAAACGGTCGCCTCTTTTTACTTTACAGGAAACATTAACACAATTTCGCTTCCGAAAACGATTATTGCCCCCGACAACAGGACGGCAGCGAGTATTTTAAACAAGTTTTTTGAAGGGCTGTTCTTTCTTTTTTTTGAACCGTATCTTTTATCCATAATATTTTTTGCGCTTGATACGTCCGCCTCTATTTTTTCCAGAACAGAACTTATTTCGTCTTCGTCGCGGTCTATAGAACCATAACCGTCGGGGCAAAAAGTGCAGTACCATCTGCGGTCTTTTCGCATTGCGGTTCTGCCTTTATAAACTTCCAAAATGTACTCGTATTCTTCATCTTTTTTTACGCCTTTTTCTTTTTTGAATTGCCTGCAAGTAATTACGTTGTACGCATCGGGATTAAAATTGCCGTTTTTGTCGAAAATAAACTCGTCTCTTTCGATGGAAAATTCGCGAAGCACGATAGTATTGGTAGCTTCATCGATGTCTGAATACTCAATGGAAATTTTTTCTTGGTCTGCGTAAGTTTTCGACAAATTATCGGCAGATTTCAGGATTTCCAAATACCTGAGATACAAAAGATTTCTGTTGTTTTCGTGGCTTATCTCAGCTCGCATAATAAACAGTTTCGCCTTATAAAAATATTAAATTCAGTTATAAAATACCTTTTGCCGTCGTCCAAAACGTATTTTCCCGAAAAAATAAACAATAAAAAAAGGAAAAACTATGTGGCTTGAAGATTACCGAAAACACGAAAACGAGAGAGTCGCTTTGGGCATTCTGCCGCTTGCGCTCACCGCGGAACAGGCAAAAGGATTATGTGAGGATTTGCGGCAAAAAAACGACAAATTCTTGCTTGACTTATTCGAAAACCGCATAAACCCCGGCGTGGACGAAGCGGCGAAAGTAAAAGCGGAATTTTGCGAAAAGATAATCTTGGGCGAGGCGAAATCGCCGCTTATCGACAGGCGCAAAGCGGTCGAAATACTAGGAACTATGATAGGCGGCTACAACGTAAAACCATTGGTGGACGCGCTGAAAATCGACGATATTGCCGAAATCGCCGCGGAAAAACTATGCAAAATAACGCTTGTTTACGACGAATTTGACAGGGTCTGCGAATTATCGAAAACAAATAAATACGCAAAAAAAGTCGTTGAAAGTTGGGCTTGCGCCGAATGGTTTTTGTGCAGAGAAGAACTTCCCAAAACCATAAAAGTGAAAGTGTATAAAGTTGACGGCGAAATAAACACCGACGACTTTTCTCCCGCGAGCGAGGCGTTTACGCGCTCCGACATTCCGCTTCACGCGTTGGCAATGGGAAAAGCGAAATTTCCCGACTGCATAAAAACAATCGCCGAATGGAGAAAACAAGGGCACACGGTTGCCTTTGCGGGCGACGTTGTGGGAACGGGGTCGAGCCGAAAAAGCGCGGTGAATTCCGTTATGTGGCACATCGGAAACGACATCGATTTTGTCCCGAACAAGAAGCGCGGCGGCGTGGTTTTGGGCGGCGTTATCGCTCCGATTTTTTACAATACTATGCAGGATTCGGGCGGTTTGCCGATAGTTTGGGACGTTGCCTCGCTTAAAAACGGCGACGAAATAACCATAGATACGGAAAAATTGGACTTGAAACCCGCAACCATAAAAGACGAATTTCGCGCGGGCGGAAGAATAAACCTTATTATAGGAAAAGCGCTGACCGAAAAAGCAAGAAAATTCTTGGGAATGCCGAAATCGAACGGGATTTTTGTGGAAATTTCCAAAACCGAGCACAAAAAAGGACAGGGCTACACTCTTGCGCAAAAAATGGTGGGCGCCGCCTGCGGACTTGCGGGAGTTTTGCCCAACGAAAGCGTAGAGCCCAAAATGACAACGGTCGGCTCGCAAGACACAACGGGACCTATGACCGTTGACGAACTTACCGAACTTGCCTGCCTTAAATTTCAGACGCCGATGTTTATGCAGTCGTTTTGCCACACGAACGCTTATCCGAAAGCGGCGGACATAAAAACGCAAAAACGCCTTCCGAAATTTGTGGAAGAGCGCGGCGGCGTTGCGCTTAAACCGGGCGACGGCGTAATACATTCGTGGCTAAATCGCCTTTTGCTTCCCGACACGGTCGGCACGGGCGGCGACTCGCATACCCGCTTCCCTGTTGGAGTTTCGTTTCCTGCGGGGTCGGGACTTGTTGCGTTTGCGGGGGCGCTTGGATTTATGCCGCTCGATATGCCCGAAAGCGTTTTGGTGAAATTCAGCGGCGCGCTCAACAAGGGCATTACCGTTCGCGACATAGTAAACGCAATTCCGTATTTCGCGATAAAAAAAGGACTTTTGACCGTCCCCAAAAAGAACAAAATCAATGTTTTCAACGGGCGGATTTTGGAAATTGAGGGCTTGGAAAATATAACAGCCGAGCAAGTTTATGAAATCACCGATTCTTCGGCGGAGCGCAGTGCGGCAGCTTGCACATTTTCGCTCGGCAAAGAACGCGTGCGCGAATTTTTGGAAGAAAACATCGTAATTATGGAAAACTTGATAAAAGACGGCTATCAATCGAAAACCGCGTTAGAAGCAAGAATTTCGGAAGTAAAAAGCCGTCTTTCAAATCTTAATCTTATGAAAAGAGACGAAAACGCCGAATACGCCGCGGTTTTGGAGATAAATCTGAGCGAAATCACCGAGCCGATAGTCGCCTGCCCTAACGACCCCGACGACGTAAAACTGCTTTCGGAAGTGAGCGGCGCAAAAATCGACGACGTGTTTATCGGCAGTTGTATGGTTAGTGTGGAGCATTTCAGGACAGCCGCAAAAATTTGGAAAACGGCAAAAATCAACCGCAATATGACGCGCACATTTGTTTCGCCTCCGACAAGAATTTACGCAAACATCCTTAAAGAAGAGGGATTATTCGCCGAATTCAACAAAATCGGCGCGACAATAGAGCCCGCGGGCTGTTCGCTTTGTATGGGAAATCAGTTGAGAGTAAGCGACGGCGACAGCGTATTTTCGACCTCGACAAGAAACTTCGACAACCGAATGGGCGACGGCGCAAAAGTGTACTTAGGCAGCGCCGAAGTAGCCGCGATAATCTCAAAAATCGGAAAAATCCCGACGAAAGAAGAGTATTTTGCTGAGATGGCGGCGGTGGAGTGAGTTTTTACTGCTTTGCAGAGACCGCAAACGGGCTTCTCAAGGGCGTTAACGGGTTTGCGCTCTGCAAAGAATGCAAAAAAATTCATCAAAACAAAAAAATTTTTTCGCTCGCTGTCGAGGCAATATAGTATATTTAGTGCAAATATAAAAAATATGGGTGAAAATTGAAGGAGGAATTCTATGCATATCTTGCCAAACTTTTCGTTTTTAGCGGCAAACAGAACCGCTAAGGTGTTTTCTATAGTCATCGGCTTGCTTGTTTTGCTTGCAAATGTTCTTGGTTGTGTTATTTTGTATAAGCTGAGCGCTTACGGAGAAAGTGTTTTCTTTATAACAGTCGGCATTGCCGCTATGGTGGTATTTTCGATTTTAATGTATATCTTTGCAGGATGGATTAACGGGAAAATTCATTGGTACGACAGTATGCTTGACGCGCTTCCTTATCCTATATCCGTAACAGATAATAATATGAATTGGACGTTTATCAACAAAGTAGTGGAAGACTTGCAGAAAGTTAAGCGTTCGGATATTATCGGAAAACATTGCAGCAACTGGGGCGCCGCAATTTGTAATACGCCTGATTGCACGGTTAAATGTTTGCTGTCGGGAGAAAGAGACCATTCGTTTTTTGACCAATGGGGATTAAATTTTAAAGTGGACGCTCGCTTTTTGCACGACAGATACGGTCGCAAGTCAGGACATATCGAAATTGTTCAGGATATTACTTTCCTTAAGAAAACGCAAATTGAACAAGCGAATATGATTGAAGGCTTGGGCGATCTCAGCAACAAATTCGTCAATGTCTCGGCTGAAGTAACAAACAACGCCGACAAAAACGTAGCAACAACGCACCAAGCCGCCGATATGGTGAACTCAATCAAAGCAAGCGCCGAAAAATGTTCGGGTTATATGGAAAAATTGACTAAAGCAATGATTGAAATAAACGAAGCAAGCCACGACATTGTGAATATAACAAAAACGATAAGCAGTATTGCTTCAAGAACCAACATTTTGGCGATAAACGCCTCTATCGAAGCGGCGAGAGCAGGCGAAGCCGGTAAAGGTTTTGCCGTTGTTGCGGGCGAAGTTAAAAATCTTGCGAAACAAAGTTCCAAGTCGGTAAGCGACACTAACGCGCTTATAAATAATTCCATAGCAAAAGCGGAACTCGGTATGCAAATAGCCAACGACACCGCCGAATCGCTCGCCAAAATAGTAGTCGGAATAAGTTCCAGCAACGAATTGATAAGCGAAATTTCCAAGTCCACCGAAACGCAAAAAGACGCAGTCGCCGACATAAACAGCGGCGCAAGACAAATGGCAAGCATTTTGTCGAGCGGCGAAACAAAGTATTTGAACTAAACAGAGACAAGTTTTTTTGTTGTCGGTTCTCCAAAGGCGGATAAATATTTATCCGCCTTAAACTTTACAATTCTTTGCTCAACAAAAACTCGCGAATATTAAGATGTCGAATACCGTTTCTGCTCATATCAAATTCGTCAAGCGATACGACGAATTTAGGAAAATTGTCTTCTACTTTTTCCAAAACCGAAAATTCTCGTTCTATAGTTTCGTCCGACGCCAACAAATAACAAACTTGAACATATATGCAATAGTTGTTTTTTTCGGCGATAAAGTCTATTTCAAGCTCGCCAACTTTTCCAACGTGTATTTTGTAGTCTCGCCTTTTGAGTTCCATAAACACAATGTTTTCCAGAACTATGGAAATGTCCGCCTGATTTTTTCCGACAAGCGCCTCCCGCAATCCGTGGTCGGCAATATAATACTTTTCATTTACCGCCAAAATTTTTTTACCGACCGTATCTTTACGTCGAACACAGCTTAAAAGATGCGCGTTTTCACAATATTGCAAATGATTTAGTACAGTGTCCACAGAAATATCCATTTTCTCGTTTTTGAAATAGTTTGATATGCTTCTCGCTGAAAAGGTTTTTCCGATATTCGCAATAACATACTTAATTACCCGCGCAAACAAATCTGTAGAGCGAATTTTGTTTCTCTGGACAACATCTTTAAGAACGACGGAATTATACACGTCTTGCAAATACATTATGCTTGCGTCATAGCGAAATTTTACGTTTTTCAAATACGGCATTCCGCCGACAAGCAGATACTCCTTAAACATTTTTTCAACACCGACGTTTTTGTTTTCGCTTTTTTTATACAACTCGATAAACTCCGCAAACGAGAACGGATATATTGTAATTTCTACATACCTTCCGCCCAAATAAGTGGCAAACTCGCCCGAAAGCAATTTCGCGTTTGAGCCCGTAATATAGATATCGCAATCGAATTTTACACGAAGAGAATTTACGCATTTTTCCCAAGCGTCGACTTCTTGTATTTCGTCCAAAAACAAATATGCTTTTTTGTCGATTTTTTTTATTTTTTCGGAAATATGCTCGTGAAGCTTTTGGTATTCTCGATACTTTTCCGTTTCAATATCTTCAAAATTTATGCTTATGAATTGATTTTTTTCGACGCCTTTTTTCTGCAATTCTTTTTTTATCAAATCAAGCATAACGCTTTTGCCGCAACGCCTTATACCTGTAAATATTTTAATCAAATCCGTGTCTATAAACGGAAGAACTTTTTGAAGATATTCGTTTCTTTCTATCATAATCAAACTCCTTCAATTAAATTTTTCTACAATAAAATAATAAATGTATAATCGACAAAACAAGGGATTTTCAATATTTTGTCAAATATAATCGACAGAATTTTTAAAACATGGGAGAGTGTCATTTATAATCGACAAAAAAACTACAGTTTTTCCTTAAACTCTCCCACCGACAAAAAATAAAATAAAACAACAAAAAAAACAAGCGAATTTCTATTTATGGCATTAAATTTATATATGGTATCTATATATTTACATAATTAAATAAAAGGAGGTTGTTATGAACTTCATTAAGAAACTTACAATGGCTACATTTTTTGTCGTTATAAGTACAACAACACTAACATTCGGCGACATTATTTTCTACGGGGCGACAAGAATAAACGTGCCCGTAAACACAACGGTTAATGTCAGAACAAACGCGTTTTATCGAGTATTGGCGAGGTGCGACTTCGACGGCGATATTACGCATAGAATTCAAATTGTATCGGGCGCGCCGAACAACGTTGTGAGCACGGCGGCGCAAGGAACGCAGAATGTTGTCTATTCCGTCGAAAACAGTAGAGGCGACGTAGAGACAATTACCGTTCCCGTTGCTATTGGAGCGGCGGGCTCGACAATAGTCGTTCGGCGAACGGTTTACACTTTGCCCGAAAGCGTAATTGAGGCGATACAAATCGGCGACGCAAGGCGCGGCGACAACCAAGATGTTCAGCATTTGGGGCTTTTTATGCCTGCAAATTCAACTTTGCGAATGAGACGAATTACGGAATTTCCGCAAGCAATTCAAGCAAGGGCGTTTACAGGCACGCGCGAGGGCGATAATGTCAGAGACGCACTCGTTTGGTGCTCAGCAGGTTGAGTGGAGACCTGCCGCACCTGCAAATAATCGCGGGCGAATACCTTTTATTCGTACGCCGAGAAGCAACAATATAAGAACTGTGGATATAGATGTGGAATTCTCGGGAAATGTAAGAACTTTGGATTTCTTCAACTACGGCGACGACGACAATGCCGCGTTTATGCAAAGATGGACTTCGTCGCAAAATCGCTATGCCTTGCTTCAGAATAACGTAATAACAATGATGCTTGACTGGGACGACAGAGAATTAAACTACGGATCGGGCGGAGTAAACCATCGTCAACTTGTGCTTAACAGCAGGATAAACGATTTGCTGAAATATTACGAAAATCTTACAGCGCAGTTCAACCGCTTTCACGGGCTCGACATAAATTCCCAAAATCCGCACCACCGACTTATTCACACGAGATTTTTAATAGCGCCGCAATTAAACGGTTTTGGATATGCGTTCTATGGCGCGGATGACGTAACGGGAATGAACGGTTCGCGCATAGGCAGTTATCTTAATTTTCCGGCTATGGTGCCGCTGACGACGCAGGCAATCTCAGGTCTTAGTTTTTGGGTATCGCTTCACGAAATCGGACACGGCTACGACGGCAATTTTTCGGGAGGCAAGGAAGTGGGTTTAGGCGAAATAGCCAATAATATTTTGTCGCATTTTTATCAGGCGAACCACTTTGACTTTACCTCGGCAAACGATAGGCGTTGGTCTTGGCTTTTTGACTACGGAAACGCCGCCGCAACCTCTTCCGCGCTCGACGCAAGAGCCATTACCCGCAGAACGGGAAATTTATCGAATTTTGCCGCAGAGCCGAATCGCTTTAGGGATAATCTCTTCATTTTGGTAAATATGTATGCCAACGGAAGCCCGATGACCGACATAGAAACACCTCAGAAAATTTATGCGGCGGCTCAGCGGTTAAACAGAGAAATGCACGTCCAAGGTCAGAATTGGTCATTGGCTAATTTGAACGCAAAAGCATTCAGCGACGCGGCAAATACGAACATTGTTCCCTATATGGAAGCATTTGGTTTTGGACCGCATTTATCGGATTTAATGAGGGCTTACGCATTTGAAGAAGACAACAAAATCGGGTATTTCCTTGACCGCATTGCAGGAAGCGAGGCACAGCGCATAGCAACCGCCGAAGTGTTATACGGAACAATTTCTCCCGTTGTGCCGAATGCGGCGCGCGGTCTTAACGGCACGGGCGGCACAATTACGATAAATATAAGCGACATAGACCTCATAAAAGGCGAAACTTTGCGTATTATGAACGGCTCCGACGTGGTTTTTCAAGCGGAAATCACCTCAAACACCGTAGATTTCCCCGCGCTTGCGATAGGCGCGTATTTTGTGAAATTACCTTCAGCAAAAGCGGGCTTTTTTCATACGGGACATCATCATTTGGTTGTCAGGAACGGTCAGAGAACAGACTTAACCGTAGAATATCGCGAACTTACCGCCTCGCCTTTGCTGGGAACAACGCAACTTTTGTTTCGCGGCGGCAGCGCACGAACGGTTGCGACGATAACGTATGACCCTGTGGCAAGAGAACTTGTTGTTAATGCAGCGGGCGGCGCACCGCACTGGGTAAATTCGGGAACGTATATTCAGGCGGAAATTTGGGCAGGCGGACAGAGAGCGTGGAACCATACTTGGACTTGGCAGGGAAATGTTGCAGGATTTACAAGACGTATTCCCGTTGCAATAGGCGATTCGGTAAGATTTACGCACGCAGAAGCGTTTTGGGGCGGCAGAGCAGACCACGCCCGCGTAATAAATTCGTTTACAGCCGAATGGCTTCCCGAATTTGAGTGGCAAAACCACCAATGGGGCTCTTTGGTGGTTACTCAATACGGTCTTGCAAAACCGAACTCTTCGGTAGCAGACCAACGCAGAATTTACACGGCGAATTTTTTCTCGGCGCTTGAAACTACAAAACAAGCAATGCCCGCGCAAAGTTGGACGAACCCAAGTCGTTTCAGAGACGTTAAAACATCGTTTATCTTAGGCGCAGACCTTTTGAGCGAAGCGGACAGAAACAGATTTATCGCCGAAAACCCCCATTTGTTTGGAGGCGGCGACGGCGGCAATCCTAACCGTATTTCTTCGGCAACCCGCGCGCGAGCAATATCCTTTGCAGTAAGCGGAATTACAACGGCAGGAAATCTGAATTTAACAATCCCGCAAGCAGGAAACTACAAAATTTCCATTTACAACGTAAACGGCAGAATCCTCGCCCAAACCCAAGCAAACCTCGCAAGCGGCGCAAACGTCCTGTCGCTAAACAGAACCATAGCCAAAGGCGTAGCAATAGTGAGAGTCGAGGGCGCAAACACCCAAGCGGTGAGAAGGGTTATGGTGAGGTAAGAGGTGGAGTTTTCAGAAAAATAACTCAACAAAAATGGCAATCGGAAACGGTTGCCTTTTTTTTGTTTTTTTTTGGAAAAAACTATTTGCGCAGATGAAGATAACAGGAAAATTGTATTGTTCTCAAATTTCCCAAATCGAAACTGCATTTGCCGAGGACGTCAGCGGAATGCTTTCTTTTACCAAGCAAATTAGCGAACCGAAACCCGTATTGGCGATTTTGGCGAGCGTATCAAACGCTTTTATGTCTTCTTTCTTGGGATTTGCGGTTTTTTTGATTTCTACGGGATACAAAAGCCCGTCTTGCGAAATAAGCAAATCGATTTCTACATTGTTGGAATCGCGATAATAATGCAAATTCGGAAATTCGCCGTTGTGATGATACGATTTTAGTATTTCACAAATCACAAATGTCTCAAAAAATGCGCCGCTCATAGCCCCCGCTTCCAAGGTCTGCCAAGAAGTCCATTCGGTAAGATGCGCGCATAATCCCGTATCGGTAAAATAAAGTTTCGGACGTTTGGTAAACCTCTTTGAAACATTTGAAAAATATGGCTTCAACAAATAAACTATTCCCGACGTTTGCAAAACCGACAACCATTTTTCGGCTGTTTTTACCGTAATATCGGCGTTTTTGGCTATGTCTGAAATGTTGAGAACTTGCGCCGTTCTCGCCGCAACAACGCCCATAAAACGGAAAAATGCCGTTTCGTCCCCTATGTTTATTATTTGACGAACATCGCGTTCCAAATATGTTTTAACATAAGACGAATAAAACATTTTCCATTGCGTTGCGCTGTTCACAATGTGCGGAAACGCCCCCTGCCATATAATTTCAAAGGTCTGCGGAGAAGTTCTTTTTTCAAGCGTCGGCTTTGGATTCTTTGACGGCAAAAACGGCATTTGCAATAAGCCCAAATCATCTCTTTCGTAAAGCGAAAAACCAAACATATCGACAACGGCAACTCGTCCCGCCAAACTTTCCGTAATGTTTTTCATCATAGAATACTGTTGCGAACCGCTAAGCCAAATTTGCCCTTTTTCGTCGCTGTTATCGACAAGCATTTTTATATACGGAAATAATTCCGGAGCATATTGAATTTCGTCAATAAATAACGGCAAAGAAAACCGCTCAAAGAAAAGTTCGGGTTCGTTTTTCGCTAAAGACAAAATTTGCGGGTCGTCAAGTGTGATATAACGTCGCCCTTTTGCAGATGTGTTTTTTAAGCAGGTGGTTTTCCCGACCTGTCGCATTCCCGTCAATAATAAAACCTTAAAATGCCTTGACGCCTCTTCAAAATATCTGCCGATAGTTCGCTTTTTATACATATTTTCCGCCTTTCTGAAATTCTTGCATACGTCAAACTCCGCTTGACAAGCGCACATTACATCAAAATATGCAAAAATGGTAGTCGTGTATCATTTTTACATAAAATACTATTTGGATAAGGACTAAGTGAGAGAAAGATTGCTTTTTGTTAAATTTTCAGTTTCGGCACAACGTATATGTAGGAATATTGAAAGTATAGTTAAAAAAAACTAAAATAGCGAACCGGATAACTAACAATTTTAGCAGGGGGGGTATCGCATACGCCCTTTTTTATGCAAAAACATCCAATTTTATAAATAACAGGGTGGCGACCGTCGCCCAAATATTATTTTTACCGCAAAATTTGTAAAAAAACTGAAGGAAAAACGAAAATGAAAAACGGTTCAATCGTATATACAAAAACGGACGAAGCGCCTGCGCTGGCTACTTTGTCCCTGTTTCCGATTATAGAAAAGTATCTGTCGAAGGCGGACGTTGAAGTCGTTCAAAAGGACATTTCTTTGGCGCGCAGAATTTTGGCGGCGGTGAATAATTATCTTCCCGAAAATCAAAAAGTGAGCGACGACCTCGAATATTTGGGGAAACTTTGCTTGGAACAAGACGCGAATATCATAAAATTGCCTAATATTTCGGCTTCGGTTTCGCAGATTAAGGGGACGATTACGGAATTGCGCGAAAAAGGTTTTGCAATACCCGAATATCCCGATAATCCAAAAAACAACGAGGAAGAGACTGTTCAAAGTCAATATCGCAAAACGCTCGGCTCGGCGGTAAATCCTGTTATTCGCGAGGGAAATTCGGACAGGCGCGCGGCAAAATCGGTGAAAAATTATGCGAAAAAACATCCGTATAAAGTCTGCGAGTGGTCAAAAGACAGCAAAACAAAGGTGCTTTCTATGTCTCACGGCGATTTTTACGCGAGCGAGAAATCCATAACAAACGGCGAAAAAGAAAAGAGCGTTAATTTTGTTTTTACGGACAACGACGGCAATTCTAAAAATCTCCGCCCCGCTTTGAAACTTTTGCCGCACGAAATTCTCGATACTTCGACGATGTCTGCGAAAGCGCTCGAAAGTTTTGTGAAAAAATGTATGGAAGAAGCGCAAAAAGACGACATTATGTTCTCTTTTCACCTAAAAGCGACAATGATGAAAATCAGCGACCCTATAATTTTCGGCGTTATCCTTAAAACGTTTTTTGCCGATGTTTTTACGAAATACGGCGAAGTTTTTGAAAAATTGGGCGTAAATACAAACAACGGACTTGCAGATTTGTACGATAAAATAAAGGGAAATCCGAGCGAAAAAGAGATAATTTCCGAAATAAACAAATGTTTCGACAAAATTTCGGTTGCAATGGTGGACAGCGCCAAAGGGATAAGTAGTTTCAGCGTTCCGAGCGACGTAATAATCGACGCTTCTATGCCCGCGATGATTAAGGCGGGCGGAAAAATGTGGGACAAAAACGGCGACACCGCGGACGTTTTGGCTATAATTCCCGACAGAACTTATTCGGGAGTTTACGACGTGGTTGTTAAGCATTGCAAAGAAAACGGCGCGTTTAATCCGCGAACTATAGGATGCGTGTCGAACGTGGGACTTATGGCTCAGCAGGCGGAAGAATACGGCTCGCACGACAAAACTTTCGAGATAACAGCCGACGGCATTGTGCAAATTACGGACGAAAACGGCGCTGTTCTTATGGAACAAAAAGTAGAAAAAGGCGACATTTTCCGCGCTTCTCAATGCAAACACGCCGCAGTGCTTAATTGGGTGCGCCTTGCCGTAGAGCGCGGCAAAATAACAGGCGAGCCCGTGATTTTCTGGCTTGATGTTTACAGAGCGCACGACAGAGAAGTGGTGAAAAAAGTGGTAAAAGAGATGGGCGAGCTTGACCTCGCGGACGTGGACGTTCGTATTTTGTCGCCCGAAAACGCCTGCGCTTTTTCTGTAAAAAGAATGGTTGAAGGGCTAAACACAATTTCTGCAACGGGCAACGTTTTGCGCGATTATTTGACCGATTTGTTCCCGATAATCGAACTCGGTACTTCGGCGAAAATGCTTTCGATAGTTCCTTTAATGAACGGCGGCGGACTATACGAAACAGGCGCGGGCGGCACTGCTCCCAAGCACGTAAGCGCGCTTACGGAAGAGAATTTTCTTCGTTGGGATAGTTTAGGCGAATTTATGGCGATTGTTCCGTCTCTCGAAAAATATGCCGAAACTCACGGAAACGCGCGCGCAAAAATCCTTGCCGAAACGCTCGATACTGCGATAGAAAACATACTCGAAAACCAAAAATCGCCCGAACGCGCGCCTGTCGGCATAGATAACCGCGGCTCGCATTTTTATTTGGCTTTGTATTGGGCAAAAGCGCTTGCAGAGCAGAAAAAGGACGTGGAATTAGCGAAAAAATTTGAAGAAACCGCAAAGCAACTGACAGAAAACGAAGAAAAAATCGTCGCGCAGTTTCTTTCCGTGCAAAAGAGCGCCGTAGATTTAGGCGGATATTACCTTTTCGACGAAGAAAAAGCGAAAAAAATTATGCGCCCCTCGGAGATTTTCAATAGAATTATCGACGGATTTTAGGTAAACGTAAAAAAAACGGCATTCTTTCCAATGATACATTATATTTACGGTAATGTATCATTTTCTATTGTATCTTTTGGGGAGGGTATCAAATGGGGGCAGGCTATCTTTTTAAGGCAATGGCGATAATGGGGATTATTGCTACAACTGTGTCGGCGCAGGTTATCAGAATTACATCAATGGAGAGAAGAGGTGAAGCAACGATTAATACCACATTAGCAGGAAATGCGGGTATTGTTTCTCCGATATTTAATGGTGGAGCAATGGATTTTGCTCAAGTATTTGAAGATTTGCGGGTTTTTGTCAGAGCAAACGGGACAAGCGGCGACTGGGTAGTGCTTAACGGGAATGCCGAAAGCGGTTTTATATGGGGCGAAAACTGGGGAGCTTGGTGGCCTCCCGAAGGATACGGCGGAATTTGGATTTATGTGGACAGAAACACCAATGTAAGATTACAATCAAGCACAAATACGAGCATTGCCGTTGAATACACTTTGAATTTTACCGGCGGAACAAGAACCGGAAACGAATTAACCATATATGGCAGTAATGAGCGCAGAGCAGACAACGGAGGGTCGCTTGGTATTTCGTTTAACGACCTTCGTATCGGCGGTGCGGCGGTAAGAGCGCAGGACAGAGAAAGATTTGTTTATCAAATAAGAATAGGCGAAAACTGGGTTGCTATGGATAATTCCGCAAGTACATTTACTTGGCAAAATTCGGGGTATAACAATATGTCGCCCGATAATCAATGGGGTTTTTGGTGGGAACACGGCGGCGGTATTTGGTTTCAACCCATTACGCAAAATTACAATTTTCGTATAGGCTTTCCTGAAAACGGACAAGCAGGCGGCACGGTTGGCAACAATTGGGCAACCTTTAGTTTTGTAGGAAATCCGAGCGCTCCGAGACCTGACCCGTCGCGATTTGGCAATATTCCGATTGGAGACCCTAAAATTCCGGGAAATTTAACGGGGTGGAGACTTTATTGGAACGATGAATTTGAAGGTGCGGAAATCAACAGGGACAATTGGAGAGTTGACCAAGGTTGGCATCTCGGCAATCCTAATCAAGATGGTAGCGACGAAGGTGTAAACTGCGGAACTCGCGGTTGGGGAAACAATGAACTTCAACATTACCGCGACCATCCCAATAACGTTTTTGTGCAAGACGGTTATTTGCATTTAGTCGCACGAGCAAACGATCCGAGACACTTTACAAACTGCAACGAAACGGCTTATTTTTCTTCGGGTAAAGTTCTTTCCGACCGCAGATTTGGCGGATCAAGATTTTCTTTTAAATACGGAAGAATTGACTTTAGAATTCAGCTTCCCGGCGGAGTAGTCGGCACTTGGCCCGCGGCGTGGATGATGCCAGAGTACGATGTTTACGGCGGCTGGGCGTCTTCGGGCGAAATTGACGTTATGGAAGGAATGGGTCGTCTTCCTAACCAAAGCGTCGGGGCAATTCACTTTGGCGGAGCGTGGCCCGCTAACACTCACATAGCAGGCTATAATCGTCCGAGAGAAGGACGTCCCTTTGATACTAGAGATTTTAACGTTTATAGCGTTGTGTGGCAAGAAGATTCCATAAAATGGTATGTGAACGGATATATGTTCTTTGCGGCGGGTCATAATCAGTGGCATTCGGTTCCCGCCGCGGGACTTGAGCATCTCAATAATCCGTATGCGCCGTTTGACCAATATTTCCATATCATAATGAACCTTGCAATAGGCGGTTGGTTTGACCCTGACGGAACAAGAAATATTGACCCTGCGCAATTTCCTGCTACAATGCGGATTGATTATGTCCGCGTGTTTAAGGCAGACCCAACCGCAACGCAAATCGGAGAAATAGAGGCTACTCAAAGAAGACCTGCGGCTGTTGCGGGTTTTGCGGGAATACGAAACGGACAAATATCGCTTCGTTTGCAAGAGGGAGCATACACCGTTGAACTTTACAGTTTGCAGGGACGACTGATTTCGAGCAGAAACATAAATGCTGTAAACGGTATAAACTCAACGGGTTTGAGAACGGATAATCTTGGGGCAGGCGTGCATATTCTCAATGTGAAAAGAAACGGCGTTTCTGTGTTGCAACAAAGAATTACGGCTACAAGATAAGATTTTAGAGTGCATTTAAGGGTAGACCGCATGTGGTCTGCCCGTTTTTTTTGAAAGGTGAAAATAAAAAAAATGCTTGAATATAAAGAATATCGCATAAAAATCGGTTTTAAGCGCGCACCAAAAGATATTTTTGATGAAATAGACTTGGTAGTTGCGAGATTTATGAGGAACGGATACCGATTAAAAGATACAATTATGAACGATTTTTTGGAATACGTCGATTTGTTGTTTGTGCGCGACGTGGAAGTGTAAAAAAAATGCAGGTGTAATACACGATTGCGAGGAGGGCAGAGGGGTATGAAATACGATATTAAGGAATTGGGCGATTTTTTGGTGGTGCGTGTTATAGGAAATATGACGGCGAAAGATAAACCGTCGGTTTTGATTAACGCAATAAATGATTTTGCAAGTAAAAAGGTCGGGAGCAAAGTCTTGTTTGACCTCGAAAAAGTGGAAGACATTGACGACGACGGAATAGACGTTTTCATAAGTTGTCTTTCTCAGCAGAGTGAAAATATTGAAGACATCAATGTTTTGTGGGCGCAAAACTTGGATGAAAAGAAAATCGAAAAGGAATTAAAAAACAAAATAGCCGCTCCTTATTCGGAAGAAGATGACGAATACGGCGACTTTGCGCAGGATTTGATGAACCTCGGAGAAGCGTACAAAGAAGACCCGAATGCTCCGATGACCGACTGTTTCGCGTTAGTAAAAGACGACGACGTTTACGACAAATTGTATGAAGCGGGAGTTTGCGGTCTTATGACAATTTATCGCACAAGAGAAGATTTCACCGCCGACCAAGGAGTTGTTCTTGCTAAATAAAATATTGATATTGCTTTTTTTGCTTGTTTTTGTCGTCTGTTCTTACGCTCGAGGCACGATTATTGAATTTCGCAACGGAGATGAAAAAACTATACGGAGGGCTACGTTTACGGAAGACGTGTTTTTTCGCAGGACGGGCGGCAACGTAAAAATAAATCCGAGAAAAATCTATAAAATGGAGATTTTTGCAGACACTATCGAAATTCATTCGGGCGAGACTTGGTTGAGGGCAAAAATTCACCCTCGCGGCAGAGGCGAAGAGAAGCCACTGCCTGTTTCGGGCTGGATAAAAATCGGTACAACCATCAGAGGCAATTCGGATTTTGGCAGAATTTCCACGGCGCTCAGAGAATTAAATCGGATACAATTCAGAATTCCTGAGCCCGACCCGGCTACAAACGGGAACGGCATAAACGGCGAAAGGCAAAGATATACCGACGGAAGCCAAAACGGAAACGGAGCGAACGGAAGCGCAAACGGAGAAATGCAAGAGCAAGCGCAAGAAACAGAAAACCCTAACGGCAACGACGGCAGAAACGGAAACGAAAACGGTGAAAACTAAAAAATTGCGTAAAAAAAGCGAGCATATAAGCCCGCTGGCAGTCAGTATTGTTTGTATAATGATTTCCGCCGTTATTGTTTCGGGGATATTTTTTATCAGCAGTGATTTTTTTATGCAAAGATTTTCGGATTTTTTACCTGAAAATTTTAGAGGGTTTACTTTGCGAAGACCACCGAATTTCGACAATTTGATTTTACACGGCAATCCCGAAGAAATACTTCACGAAATCTCGCGCCGTCCCATAACCAAACAGGGAAGCGACACTATGCTTTTTTGGAAAGGCAAGGCGTGGTATTTAATCGCGTGGCAAAGATACGAGGACGACAGATGGCGGCAATACGCTCAAAACCCCGACGATTGGTTTGTGGGGCAAGACGTGGACAGTGCCCTGCATTTTTTGTATCGCGCGGCGGAATCCGACAGAACTTGGGCTAATTCAAAGGCTTTAATCGGCTCTATATATATGGACAAGGGTTGGTTTCAAAGAGCGATGAATACGTTCCAAAGGGTTTTGCGCAGAGGACCGCACAGAGAATCGCATCTTAATTATGGCATAACTTTGTCGCGGCTCGGTCGAAATCGCGAAGCGGCAGATTTCCTGAAACGCTGGGATAATTATGAAGCCGACCCCGATTTTACGCGGAATTTGTTCTTTTTGTATATGTTTAATTTGAGAAATTTCAGAGAGGCGGCGCGTTTGGGCAATTTATTTTTGGAGACTGCACCGCGCGGGCATTTCGATGTTCCGTTAGTTCGGCGTGAATTGCGGGATTTATATACGCGTTTCCCTGAATATTTTAACGATAGTATGGTAATTATAAGAGACCGTCCGCCCGAATTTCCGATGCGTCGAAGATAGAGGTCGCCAAATCTTATGCAGAAAATTCGCTACGAAAAAGATACAAAAATCAGCGAGGCGACAGCGGTCGTTCTCGGAAATTTCGACGGAGTTCATAACGGGCATCGCGTCTTAATCAAAAAACTGATAAGTCGTGCAAAGCAACTGAGAGTTAAGTCGTGCATTGTGACATTTGAGCCGCATACTCGCGAAGTCATTGAGAAATGTTGCGTTGTAAGACTTACTACAACCGATGAGAAAGCGCTTTTATTTGAGAAGTTAGGCGTGGACATCTGCGTTATAATTCCCTTTGACGAAGAGTTTGCAAAAATATCCAAAAGTGAGTTTCAGCACAAAATTCTGCAGGAACAACTTGGCTGTATTGAGTTCATTTCGGGAGAAAATCAGCATTACGGAAGTAAAAAAAACGAGAATTTTCAGAAAAATCCGCATTCGGCTTGCGGCAAAAACGATTTTACCGACGCTGTTATTAGTTTGTACGGCGAAAACAACGTGGTTGTGAGTTCTACGCAGATACGAAAACTGCTCCTCAAAGCTCAAGTTGACGAAGCCGTAAATCTGCTTGGACATCCATATTTGATTATGGGAACTCGAATTCGGGGCGAGCGTGTGGGAACCGCAATCGGCTATCCAACACTAAACTTTACGTCGCCGTCGGTGATGGAAAAGATAGTTCCGCCTTCGGGTGTGTATGTCGCAGAGGTGTCGTTCGGCGGACATTCCCTTAAAGGTTGTTTGTATTACGGCGCTTGTCCGACATTCGGAAATCGGGAACTTCATTTGGAGTTTTTTTCGCTGGAAAAAATAACTTTGGAACCGGCGATTGGTGGCGAGTGTGCGCTCTGGCTACACCGATTTATCAGGCACGATAAGAAATTCGACTCCCGCGAGGAGTTGGTTGAACAAATTAGTGCGGATGTGGAAATTATTAAGCGTTACTTTTTCAAGGAGTGAAGAGTGTCTATCACAAAAGAGAGAACCGCAGAGTTAGTTGCGGAATTTGGCGAAAACGCCAAGGATACGGGCAACAGCCGTGTTCAAGTTGCAATTCTTACGGAGAGAATTCGTAATTTAACCGAGCACCTTAAAATCAACAAAAAGGATAACCATACGCGCTATGGTCTTACTAAATTGGTTGGTAAACGTAAGGCGTTGTTGGATTATGTAAAAGCGAACGACATCAATGAATATCGCGCGTTGATAGAAAAATTGGGTCTGCGCAAGTAGTAAATTGCGAACATCGCGAATTATTAAAAAAATCCCGTGAAAAAAGCGGGATTTTTTTAATTTAATCGTATTTTGTTTATACTATTTATAAGTGGCATAATATATTTTATGGGGACAGGGATTTAACACGCAGTTTTTTGTGGAGAAGAGGGACAAAATGAATGAAAGATTTATGCAAATTACTTTTGTTATAATAAACATATTGTGGGTCATTACGCTTGGCGCCGTAATGTTCGCACGAGAAGACATCAGAGTTGCGCGGCAAGAAATTCGCATACAAGAAGAATTTATCAGAGAGCGAATTGCGTACTACGATTCGGTTAGTAATGCGCTTCTTAGAGAAATACAAAACAATCAAATGCACAACACTGCTTTAATAGAAGTTATGAGCGATTGGTCAAAAGTTTTACTCGACAGAGAATAAGTCTCGGGCGGCAAAAAGCAAAGAGGCATTAACTTTCTGTTTTCCCTAAAAGATTTTGCGAAATTTGTTTATCGGTGTCAATACCCAGTTTTTTCATTACTTCAAGTTTTCCTACGATAGATACTCCCGAAGCGCTTCCGTCTTGGTTTTTCTTTGTCAGTTGTCCCATTGCGGCGTCGTAAGCAGTTTGCGCATTTCCTAAATTGTTGCCGATTTTTTCCATATTTGTTGCAAAACCTACAAATTTTTCGTATATTTCGCCGCCTATTCGCGCGATTTCTTTAACGTTTCTGTTTTGGTCAAGCACTTTTTTCTCGGCATTCAAAATATATGCGACCGTTCTCAGCGCAAAAAGCAAAGTGGTTGCGCTCATAAGCATTACGTTGTTTTTCGCCGCGTCTTCTATAAGTGTGGGATTGTTTTGAACAGCAAGCGCCAAAGCCGCCTCAATAGGTACAAACATAAACACAAAATCGGGCGAGTTTATTTCGCTTATTCCCTCGTATCTTTTTCCCGAAAGACTTTTTATGTGGTTGTTTACGCTTTTAATATGCTCTTTTAACGCCTGTTCTTTCTCTTCCTTATCCTCTGAGTTAAAATACCGCTCGTATGCCGTAAGAGATACTTTGCAGTCGATTATGCAGTGTTTGTTTTCCGGAAGATTTATGATGAAATCGGGACGAAGTTGAGCGCTTCCTTCACCCTTAAAACTGTTCTGTTTTCTATAATGTATGTTTTCTTCAAAACCCAATTTGTCGAGCAAGACTTTTAGCTTTACTTCGCCCCAATCGCCTTGGACTTTGTTGTCGCCTTTAAGCGCCTGCGCTAAATTTTTCGCTTCTTCGCCAATCTGTCTGCTTTGTTGAGAAAGTAAGGTTATTATACCTTTAAGTTCCGCCGTTCCTTTTGTTGTTTCTGTCTGGGCTTCTTCGACTTTCTTTTTGAATTCGCCCAAATTTTCTCTCAGCGGGTTTAAGATTTCATTAAGTTTATCGGCGTTATGCTCGTTAAAATTCTTAGTATTTTCTTTTAGAATTTCGTTTGCAATAACCTTAAATTCATTTTTTGCGGATTCTTGCATAGCCTTGATTTCAATTTTCTGGCTTTCAAGCCTTTCTTCTGCGACATTCAAGTTTGCATAAAGCAACGCTTTTTCTCTTTCGAGCTCGTTTATCTTTTCTTGCTTGTCGTCTCGTTGCATTTCTGCCAGACTTTTCGCCGCTTCCAAGGTTTTTATTTGTTGGCTGGTTAGCAGTATTGCCGCAATTATGGCGATAGTTCCGATTATTGAGAAAATTATTGTTATAGTCATTGTTTTTGCTCCTTTTTTGAGGGGAAAATAATATTTGCCGTTTTTAATTGGTGTAATTATGTATTTTACTGCAATAAAAAAAGGAAACAACACTATGAAAATACTATTTTCAGCAGGCGACGTCAGCGGCGACAATAATACCGCGGGAATTATCGCCGAACTAAAACGAAAATATCCTAGCGCTCAACTTAGCGGGCTTGGCGGATCGGCTATGCAGGCGGCGGGATTTAAGAGCGATTTTGAATTCTCGAAATTTAACAAAATGGGATATTGGGAAGTTATTAAAAATTTGCCGTTTTTTTTGGCGGCGCAAAAGAAATTTATTCAGAAAATGAGGGACGAAAAGCCGAACGCGCTTGTTTGTGTGGATTTTTCGGGCTTTAACAAAAAACTTGTCGTTGAGGCTAACAAGTTGGGAATTCCCGTTTTGTGGTTTATCGCTCCTATGATTTGGGTGTGGAAAAAGGAAAAATATTTGCGTTTTTTTGAAAAGTATCCAGCGCATATCGCCTGTATTTTTCCTTTTGAGCCGAAACATTGGAGCCCCCGCGTAAAAACGGTGAGTTTTGTCGGAAATCCGCTTTTGGAAAACTTGGACTGGTCGGCAATCGGCGAGAAAAAGGCGATAAATCCACAAGCTGAATTTACATTGGCGCTTATCGCGGGAAGTCGCGAGCAGGAAGTCCGAAAAATGTTGCCGTTTATGACAGAATGCGCGAAAAATCTTAAAGAATTATATCCGAAAATTAAAATAATTGTTTCTAAAGCGCCTTTTTCGCAAGATTTGTACGAATGCGCGGAAGGAGAAAATATTGAATTTGAAACGGATTTTTTGAAAGTTTTGCAGAAAGCCGATTTTGCGCTTGCCACATCGGGGACAGCTTCTTTGCAGTTGGGGCTTGCGGGTGTGGGGCATATTGTTTTGTATAAAACCTCGCCGCTTACTTTTGCGATTTTTAAGGCTATAATAAAGAAAAAACCGCTTATCGGGCTGACTAATATAGTAGTTGAAAAAGAGATTATGCCCGAATTTTTGCAGAGTGATATGGCTGTGGAAAACGTTGTCGGCGCGGTGCAAAAAATCTTGGAAAATCCGGCGGAACAAGAAAAAATTATAGCTCAATTGCGCGAACTGCGAGGAATGCTCGGCGACAAAAAAACAAGCGTTGAGGTGGTAAATCTTATCGAGAGCCTGATTTAATGGAAAAAAATTATGTGAAATTGCTCAAAAAACGGCGTGTTTTTTGCATTTTGCTTTTGCATTATAGTATTTTAGGGCGTTAAAATTACGGAAAAATTTGGAAAGGGTCAAAAAGATGACGACTGCGCACAATTTTCATATCCCTGTACTCGGTATCGGATACACAATAGATACGCCTGCAAAAGTTGCTCCGTTTGGAATATCGTCTGTGGTTTCGCTTGTCGATGATTTGCTCGTGGAAAAAATGAGGGAATTTTATTGTACGAAGTTCAAATTGCCTTTTAAGGCGATAGGGCGCGACGAAATTGATTACAGAGCTAAAAGAATTACCGCTTATCTTAACGTACTTAATATTGTCGTGCAAAACAAATTTGTGCAGATAAAAAATTCTACATTCGAAAAGGGCGGCGAGTTGTACAAATACTTGGAAATGGCTTTTGAAAATTCAAAAATCAAGCAAATGTATTTGGAACTCAAAGAAACGGCTATCCCCGAAAAAGTCGCGGAAATCCAAGATTGGATAAGAGAGCATTTACCCGTCGGCTCAATTGACGTAAATATTATGACGAAATTAGACAAGGCAAACTACAAAGACGGCGAAAAATTACCCGTAGAATTTAACGACGCGCACGCCGCTTTGCGCGGTTTTGCACAGAGCGCGCTCGACGGCTCGTCATTGGTGCTTTCGGCGGGAATAAATCAGCATTTGTATTCGTATATTGCAGAATTTGAAGACTTTTTTCCGGACGAAAACGGGTATATAAAAAAGAAAATTATTCTTAAGGTGAGCGATTATCGTTCGGCGCTTATTCAGGGCAAACTTTTAGCGAAAAAAGGTTTGTGGGTGAGCGACTTCAGAGTGGAGTCGGGACTTAATTGCGGCGGACACGCGTTTCCGACTGAAGGGCATTTGATGGGTCCGATTTTGGAAGAGTTTAAGCAAAACAGAGACGACCTCAAAACGCAATTAAACGCAGTTTACAAAAAAGCGCTCGAAAAAAGAGGGCTTGGACATTTGGGCGATTTCGACGTACAAATTACGGCGCAAGGCGGAGTTGGAACGGCTAACGAACACAAATTTTTGCTTGATTATTACGGTATAGACAGCGTTGGCTGGGGGTCGGCGTTTTTGCTTGTTCCCGAGGCGACAAATGTTGACGAACACACATTAGAATTGCTTGCAAACGCCAAAGAAGACGACTATTATTTAAGCGGAATTTCACCGCTCGGAGTGCCTTTTAATAACATTCGCGGCAACAGTAAAGACATAGAAAAAGACGCGTTTATTGCGGCGGGAACTCCCGGAAGTCCGTGTTCCAAAGACCATTTGGCGCTTAATAATGAATTTGGCGAAAGGGCGCTTTGTACGGCTTCCCGCAAGTATCAAACGCTGAAAATTGAAGAAATAAACGCAAGCGATTTGTCGGCGGAGCAAAAAAATGCGGCTATTGCGGCGGTAGTAGAAAAGGCGTGTATTTGTGTAGGGCTCGGAACAGCGGCTTTAACAAACAATGAGTTGGATACTAAAATTGAAGGAACGGGCGTTTCTATTTGCCCCGGACCGTCGCTTGTTTCATTTGACAGAACGTATTCGCTCGAAGAAATGACCGACCATATTTACGGCAGAACGGACTTGTTGGCAGGGGTTGAACGTCCTCACTTTTTTGTTCGGGAGCTTAAAATGTACGAAGATTACTTGCTCGGCGGCGTAAATAATTTGCAGGAAGGCGACGAAAAACAGAAAAATTACTTTGCACAAGTAGGTCAAAATATGCTTGCGGGAATAGAATATTATTTGTCGCTCTTTCCGAAAGTTTCCAATTTTCCCGAAGCGATAAAGGTAAAAAGTTTGGAGATTTGCGCTCAAATTAAGCAGAAAATCGAGGGGCTTGGTATTATTTCGGAGGCAAAAAGTGCTTGATATAAAATTCATTCGTGAAAATGCGCAAAAAGTTAAAGACGTATGCCTTGCAAAAGGCGACAAAGCGGACATAGATAAAATTATTGCTTTGGACGACGAAAGACGGGCAATTCTCGGCGAAGTTGAAACTTTGAAGCACAAACGAAATGAAACGTCTGAGATTATCGCGCAGAAAAAGAAAAACAAAGAAAATGCCGACGACCTTATTACTGAAATGCAAGGCGTTTCCGCGAAAATCAAAGAATTGGACGAAAAAGTTAACAGTATAACAAAAGAGCGCGACCTTGCTTTGGCGTGGGTTCCGAATATTCCGCATGCAAGTGTTCCTCTCGGAAAAAGCGCGAACGATAACGTTGTCGCAAGCGAATGCGGCGAAAAGCCGAATTTCAATTTTGCGCCGAAAGACCATTTGCAGATTTCCGAAAAACTTAAGCTTTTTGACTTTCCGCGCGGCGCAAAAATCAGCGGCTCGGGATTTCCCGTTTTGTGCGGGGCGGGGGCGCGGCTTAATCGCGCGCTTATACAATTCTTTTTGGATACGCATAGGCAAAGAGGATATACCGAAATGCAACCTCCCTTTTTTGTGAATGCCGAAAGCGCGTTCGGAGTAGGGCAGTTGCCTAAATTCAAAGAGCAGATGTATTATATGCCCGAAGACGATTTGTACGCAATTCCGACTGCGGAACTTCCGATAACGAACTTATACAGAGACGAATATATTGACGAAAAAGACCTGCCGAGAAAAATTTGCGCGTATTCGCCGTGCTTTCGCAGAGAAGCAGGCAGTTATGGCAAAGACACAAAGGGATTTTTGCGCGTTCATCAGTTTGACAAAGTGGAATTGGTGAAATTTGCGCACCCCGATAATTCTTATGAAGAACTCGAAACATTGCGCGCCGACGCTGAAAATATTCTGCAACTTCTGGAATTGCCGTATCGCGTTCTCAGTCTTTGCGACGCGGATTTAAGTTTTTCCGCGGCAAAATGCTACGATTTGGAAGTCTGGGCGGCGGGCGAAAAAAAGTGGCTCGAAGTATCGAGTTGCAGTAATTTTGAGGCGTTTCAAGCGACGAGGCTCAATATTCGCTTCAGACGAGACGGAGGCAAACCCGAATTTATCCACACATTAAACGGTTCAGGACTTGCAGCTGCGCGAATTTTGGTGGCGATTTTGGAAAATTATCAGACCGAAAAAGGTACGGTGATTATTCCGAAAGTTTTGAGACCTTATATGGACGGACAGACAGAAATTGGCGCCGATTGACGAGGATATAAAGCATCTGAAAAGGCGATTTCGCTTCCCTAAAAAAAAGGATATTTTAAGGGCGGTTTATGCGCTTTTCGGGCAGATTGCGCCCAATACTTCACGAAATTTACTCCTGTTTTTTGCCGCGGCGGGCATTATCGGCTGGGCGGTTTATACGCAATTTATGATAGAGCGCCTGCAAAAATTTTCGAGCGCAACCACCCAAACTTACGCGCGGCTCATAAGCGAGGCGCTTTTCGACAGAATGGGAACTCAGGTTGAACATATCATTTTAGAGCAGATAATTCAGGATTTCGATATGCCTATAATAATAACGGATATGATGGGCAGACCGCGAATTTGGAAAAACATTACCAGAGGCAATTTTCTTGGGCGCAGAACTATTTCGCAAGACGATAACAGTTATGAAACAATGATGTTTTTGATTGCCGAAAGGCGCCGTCTGCAAGAGCGGCACAAGCCCAAACTTATTTACGGTCGCGACAGAAGAACGGGTATGGGATTTTTGTATTACGGCGACAGCCATTTTATCGGCGGATTGTCATTTTGGCCCTACTGGCAGGTGTTTTTTATACTGTCGTTTGTGGCGGTCGTTTATTTGATAGCGCGCGCGTTTTTAGTTACGGAGCAAAGCAATTTGTGGGTAGGACTTGCCAAAGAAACAGCGCATCAACTCGGAACTCCGCTGACGTCTCTTACGGGTTGGATTGAATATTTGCAAACGGAGTGCTTGGGGGTCGAAGAGCAGAGCGACGACGCAATTTTAGGCGGCGGCGATGTTGCTTTTTCCAATCAGGTATTACAAATAACCAACGATATGTCGCGAGACGTGGCAAGAATAAAAAAGGTGGCGAACAGATTTTCGTTTATCGGCTCAAAACCTCTTCTGGAAAAGAAAAATCTTAAGCTTGTACTTGATGAACACATAGCATATTTTGCTAAACGTCTGCCCAGAGAAACCAGAAAAATAGAGATAGATTACGATTGCCGCGACGACTTATACGCGGTCATCAATGTCGATTTGATTTCGTGGGTTTTTGAGAATTTGTTCAAAAATTCGCTTGACGCAATAAACGTGGAATACGGAAAAATTACTTTACGGGCGATTTACGTAAAAGCCGATAAAAAAATAAGGATTACTCACCAAGACAACGGAAGAGGCGTTCCAAAAGAGCAGCGCGTAAGCGTATTTAATCCCGGATTTACCACGAAAAAACGCGGCTGGGGGCTTGGACTTACCTTGGCGAAAAGGATAGTCGAAGAATATCACGGCGGAAAAATATATATTTCGTGGTCGCAAGTCGGAAAAGGCACGGAATTTGTCATAGAACTTCCCGCCGACGTAAAAGAATACGAAAAATTGAAGAAAAATAAAAAGGAGAATGAAAATGTTGCCGCAAACGGTCAGAATTGTTGAAAGCGAAGGAAAAACGTATTACCTTTTGGGGACGGCGCACGTGTCTAAAAAGAGCGTTGAAGAGGTAAGCCAAGTCATAGAAGAAGTGCAACCCGATTCGGTTTGTATCGAACTTTGCCAAAAACGCTTCGACAGCATAAAAAACAAAGACCAGTGGAAGAAAACCGACATTTTCACAGTTATTAAAGAAAAAAAGGTTTTGCTTTTGCTTACTCAGCTTATAATGTCGTCGTTTTACAAACAGATAGGCAAACAACTCGACGTTGAGCCGGGCGCGGAAATGATAAAAGGCGCCGAAGAAGCAAAAAAACGCGGCATAAATCTTGTTTTGGCGGATAGAAATATTGATATTACGCTAAAAAGAGTTTGGAGCGCTCTCGGTTTTCGGCAAAAACTAAAGGGTATTTACACCTTGTTCGGAATGTTGTTTTTTTCAGCCGAAGAAATAGATAAAGATACCGTGGAAAACCTGAAAGAAGGCGACAATATAGGCGACGCTATGGACGAATTGGCAAAAGATTTTCCGGGAGTAAAAGGTCCGCTTATCGACGAACGCGACTTGTATTTGGCTGAAAAAATTCGCACTGCCAGCGGGCAAAAAATAGTTGCGGTTTTGGGTGCGGCGCACTGCAAAGGGGTTGCCGAATACGTAAAAAAACCGTTTGATTTGTCCGAAATCGAGAAAATTCCGCCGAAATCTATTATACCTGCGATTATCGGTTGGGGATTTTGCGCTACGATTATCGGTCTTTTGGCTTATGGAATTATAAGCGGCGCCGAAAGTGGAATAGAAAATATATTTTGGTTTTGGATTTTGAACGGCGGATTTTCCGCTTTATTTACCGCTATTGCTTGGGGGCATCCGCTTGCAGTAATTACGGCGTTTTTTGTTGCGCCGACCGTTGGGCTTCACCCGATGATAGGCACGGGTTGGGTAGTAGGACTTGTTCAGGCGGCGGTAAAAAAACCCACGGTTTTGGATATGGAAAATGTTTCAACCGACATAGAAACCGTCAAAGGATTTTGGAAAAACCCTCTAACAAGAATTTTGCTTGTGGTTATTTTTGCAGGTTTGGGTTCGGCGTTGGGACGAATTTTAGCATTAGGAAAAATTTTCACAAACGTCTTTGTGAATTAAGGTATTCGAGACTAAAAAATCGTCGCTGTAAATTGTCTCTTTGCCCGATAAATCGCCGAATGCTCCGCCCGCTTCCTTTACAATAAGCGCAACGGGCGCTCTGTCCCACGCTTTGTCGAGTAGCGATACGCAAAAGTCAAGTTTTCCCGCGGCTACGCTTACATAAGAATACGCGTCCATAAATCCGTAAAAATAGTCGCATTTTTGAATGGTTTTTAGCAGTAATTTTCCGTTTTTCTCGTTTGCCGCTTCCACAATTCCGAGAGCGGAAGCCATACAATCCGATAAAATTTGTGTTTTTGAAGCGTGTAATTTTTCGCCGTTGCAAAACGCTCCGCCGCCCAAAGTCGCCCAATATGTTTCGCTCAACGCGGGAAAATGCGCGATGCCCGCCGCCAAAATGCCGTTATCTTCGAGGGCGATAAGTATGCTGTAAGTAGGAATGCCGTGAATATACGGGCGAGTGCCGTCGAGCGGGTCTATAATCCAACGTCGTCCCGAAGTTCCCGCGGTTTCGCCGAATTCCTCGCCCAAAAACCCGTCGCCGGGAAACATTGCCGAAATCTTGTCCTTGATTATTTTCTCGGAATTGACGTCAACTTCGGTAAACGGCGAGCGGTCTTCTTTGAGATTGACCGTTTTTAGCTTCGGTTGCATTTCGAGCTGGTATTTTCCGACAATTTGCACTATTTCCTTGAGTAGTTCGATTTCTGTAAGATATGGCATTTTGAGGTTTCCTTTCTGTTTTTTCAGATAAATATAATTTATTTATTTCGCAAAATTCACGAAAAAACAAATAATGCCGTTTTTCCGTTCTTTTGTTTTTTGGGCAAATATTATTTTTCTAATGCTAAAAAATGGTTTTCAAAATAAAACGGAAATAAAAATAATGAGAAAACTACCGGAAAAAGAAGACATTCAAACTGAATTTAAGCCGAATTTCAATACGGAAGTTGTTGAAACGCTTGTTGCTTTTGCAAATGCGAAAGGCGGAACTGTTTTTGTCGGCGTTCACGATAAAAAAGGAACTCCGCTCGGAATAACCATAGGTAAAGAGTCCGTTGCAAATTGGATAAACGATATAAAGTCAATTACAAGCCCGCAAATAGTTCCCGATGTAGAGGTATTCAGTATTGACGGCAAAGATATTGCCGCATTTTCTATTGCCGAATATCCTGTAAAACCTGTTTCTACACGCGGAAAACATTTTAAGCGTTTCGGAAATTCCAACCATTTGTTAAATTCGCAGGAAATAGCAAACGAACATCTGAAAACAATAAATTCAAGTTGGGATTTTTATATAGCCCCCAATCACAGCGAAAAAGATTTGTCCGACGAAAAAATAAAAAAATTTGCGAATGTCATGAGGCAAAATGAAAGTATCGGGCAACTCGAAATGTCCGATACGCAAATTCTTGAAAAAATGGAAATATTTCGGGGAAATAAAATCACTTTTGGCGCATATTTACTGTTTGCCAAAGATTATTGCTCCATAAGCGATGTGCAAATCGGACGTTTTAAGAGCGATACTATGATTATTGATTCTTTATCCCTGAATTGCGATTTATTCCAAGAAGTCGAGGCTATTATAGTATTCATAAAAAAACATTTGAAAGTGGAATACATAATAACAGGCAATCCGCAACGAACGGAGCGGCTCGATTATCCTTTGGACGCAATACGCGAAATCGTCATAAATATGATAGTCCATCGCGATTACAGAGACAGTTCGGCGAGCATAATTAAAATTTTTGACAACAGAATTGAATTTTTTAATCCGGGAAATCTTTACGACGGCATTACTATCGAAAATTTGTTATCGGGAAATTACACTTCAAAATCACGCAATAAATTGATAGCAAAAACGTTCAAAGAAATCGGTATGATAGAGCGTTATGGGTCGGGAATTATGCGCGTGCGTAAAATTTGCAGAGAATACGGCGTAAAAGAACCCGATTTTTACGAAATGACAGGTGGTTTTCAAGTAGTATTGTATAATGAAGTAGTAGATTACGGCAGTGAAAACGATACAGTAAATGCTGAAAACGATACAGTAAATGCTGAAAACGATACAGTAAATGCTGAAAACGATACAGTAAATGCTGGAAACGATACAGTAAGTTTAAAGAAAAAACAACAGTTAATATTAGACAGCATTGCAGTAAATCCATATATAACTTCTGAAAAATTGGCTGAAATAGTTGGTATAACAGCGATTAACGTCAGAGTAAATCTTGCCAAACTTAAAGAAAAAGGTCTGCTTGAACGAATAGGCGCAGACAAAAACGGATATTGGAAAATAATAAACAAAGGAGACCCAAAATGAACAAAAAATTACCGATAATTTTTATTATTGTATTAGCAGTGATATTTATACTTCGCGAAAGAAGAGCAAACGAATTTGCCGATGGCTTTTCGCATAAATTCCCCCACCCCGACGCGATTGTTTTCGGAGAATTGAACTGGCGGCTTCCGAACGGAAATGATTTCAGACAAACTATCGGTGAAATTCCGTTTTTTTACGAAAAAGATGATGTTGTTCCGCTTTTTCACTTGCAATTAAGTTTTGAAGCGGGCTCGATGCTTGAATATCCACAGCCGAAAGGGACTTCGCAGTTGTATGCGCTGTCAATAAGAAACGGCGGAAGTCGTAAATTCTCGCCTGCGCAGGTGGACAGTTTGCTTGCGCTTAATGCTGTTTCGATTTCGGTTGCAAACGGGCAGGCAAGAACTGATTTTGCCGTTTCGGGGCTTTCTCAAAACTTGCCTGTTGCATTGGAGATTTTAGAAGACATTCTGCAAAATCCTGCATTCGACCAAGCGCGAGTTCGTCTCAACAGAACAAATTTATCGCAAGGTATCAGCCACAGATTTGATAATCCCTCAAGTTTGCTTGCGGCGGGGTGGCGGTCGGTGAATTATCCGCAAACGCAAATAAGCGAACTTTTACCGAGGGATTTTCCTCAAAGAATAACGCAAAACGACCTTATGCAATATCATAGATATTTAATGAATGAAGCGAGAATGATAGTTGCGGCAAGCGGCGATATTGAGGAACGCGTTGTGCGCGATTTTGTAGAAAGAAATTTTGGAGCGGAACGCGAAGTAAATTCTCGAAGCATTCCCGAAATTTCGCCCGAAATATTGGCGCAAACGTTGATAATTCACAGAGATGGTCTCACGCAATCGCTTATAGCAACGGGATTTCCTTCTTTTATGCGCCCCGACGAAAGATTTTACCCGCTCTCGGTTTTTAACGAAATTTTAGGCGGCGGTTTTAACTCGCGGCTTGTTTCGCGGATACGAAGCGACGAGGGGTTGACTTATTCTATTCACTCACAACTTGGTAGCAATTATCTTTTTCCTGCGACATTTAACGCGCAGATGACCACTCAAACAGAGCATACAAACAGAGCATTGTTTTTAATGCAGGAAATTATAGGAAACACAGCTCAAGAAAAACTCGCGGACAGCGAAGTTAATGAAAAAATCGAGCAGTTTATATTGTCGCTTCCGTCGGCATTTCGCACGAGCGAGGCAAGAACGGCGACATTTTTGCGCGACGAATTTGACGGCAGAAGCCCCACCCATTATATTGATTACGTTAAAAGGATGCGAACAATTACGGCGGCGGATGTTAGCACTGAGGCAAGACGTTTTTTTGAAAACCGAGCCTTTTTTACAGTAATTATCACCGATACTTCCGCATTAAACAGAGTTCCTGCTTATGACGATTTTTCGATTGAAAACCTTAATCCCATAATTTTGACAGTTGCAGAATTTGAGCGGAATTTTGGGAGAATTGAGTGAAAAACAAGCAAAATCTGAAATCTTGCATTATATTTACCGCATAAGGCAATGACGAGCCGAGAAACAACTACAAAGAGGGGCAAAATTGAGTAAACAAAGCGAACAAGAAAAAACATTCGCAAATCTCAAAAGCAAACTCACCGCAGGAGCAATGATAATTGCTCTCATTTTTGCCGTTAACAACACAACACAACACAACACAACACAACACAACACAACACAACACAACACAACACAACACAACACAACACAACACAACACAACACAACACAACACAACACATATAATTATACAAAGTATAATATATGTGGGGATATTACAAGGGGGCGACTTTTCGGTCGAAAAATTTTTGCATTTTTTACCGCTCAGCCAACGGAGAAATGTCGAGCGTTGTGTTGTTTGATGAGAAAATCTAACAAATCAATTTTTTTAGGGAGGGCTCTTTATGAGTAGGTTCATTAAAATGTTTTTGCTGGCGGCAATGGTTGCTGTCGGTTCGGTGTGGGCGGATTTGGCTCCGACCCATGAGTGGGATGGTTGCGGTAGCGGGGTGATTGATCTCGAAGACGGTTCTGTTGTTGAAATTTTTGAAGGGGCGTCTGGAACGCTGGAAGTGCCTGACGATGCAACGATAACGATTATATGTGCAGGCGATAAATTGATTTTCAACGGATTTGAGAGTATTATCCTGAATATTCCAGCTTCATCAAAAGTCATTTGGCAGGCGAGATACAGTTCTAGTGTTCATTATTGGGCAACTATACAACTTGAAGGCGAAGGTGTATTTGAGGTTGTGGACGGTGCGGAAATTAGAAATACCGACTGGGGGTATGCGATTTTAAAAAATACTACTGGTATAATCACGGTTTTCGGTGGAGTAGTGTCTAGTTATTATGCCGCAATCTATATCGAAGACGTTCATCACAGTGAAATACATATCATGATTTTAGGTGGAGAAGTCCGCGGCGACGATATGGCGGCAATCTATTTAATTGATGTTAATGAAAGTCAAATATATATCGAGATTTCAGGCGGAGTAGTTAGTAGCGACGAGATTGCGATCCATTTAGATAGTGTTTATGAAAGTGAAATACATATCGCGATTTCAGGCGGAGTAGTCGGTGGCTATTATTATGCGGTCTATTCAGAAAGTGTTTATGAATGTGAAATTCATTTATCGATTTCAGGCGGAGAAGTCAGCAGCACTTGGGGTGCAGTCGTATTTGAAGGGACTTCTGATAATGTAATTAATGCTACGGTTTCAGGCGGAGTTGTAATAAGTGGCAATGGTTTACAAAATGTCCTTGTATTTGGTTTTTCTAGTAGTGATGATAATACATTAGTTATCACCGATGGTTTGATAATTGCACAGAGAACCAATATAACTTCGGATCCATTAAGTGTTCTCGGTGCAGAACTTACGGGAGAATTAGGCGGTACAATTATCGCTTACCGAGTAGGCACATACACCTCGGGTTCAAGAGATGGTTTAACATCTCTGCCTGCAAATTCGGCAATGTGGAGATTGAACAGCGAAGGTCAGGGCGGTATTCGTTATTCTGACGGTTTCTTCTATATTTGGAGCGTAATTGTAAATCGAGCACAGCTCACAATTACCGGAGTATCAGCAACAGACCGTGCATATAACGGCTTCAATACGGTAGTTCTCACAGGCGGCGAACTCGTCGGCGTTATCGGAGACGATGAAGTTGGTTTCAACAGAGGAAACGGAATAATGGCTAACGCAAACGCAGGCGACAACAAAGCAGTAAGCACTTCCTTCTCCCTCACAGGTGAGGCGATGTACAACTACATGCTCATCCAACCGACAGGTATCACGGTGAACATCTCCAGAGCAACTCCCAGCCCAACTACTCCCACAGGTCTTGTTGCCGCCGCCGACCAAACTTTAGCGGACATAACACTCCCCGCGGGCTGGTCTTGGAAAGAAGCTCTTACAACAGCTGTAGGCGCAATAGGCAACCGAACTCACGTTGCTACATATACTCCGCAGAACATCACAAACTTCACCACGCTCGACAGGGATTTAACAATAGTGGTAGGAGCGCCAAGTTCGGTATTCAGACGTACAGATACCGACATCCGCTTCGGCATTGTGTTGGAGAACGCAGTAGTATCGGAGCAGGCAAGAATTTCGGTGATAACCCCCGAACCCGCAACGGTAAATGTCCGAATTTTGGATAATTTGGGTAATGTTGTGTTTACGGAAACCGTCGCGTACCCGTACGGGCGGGTTTTAAACCCGCCCCTACATTCGTCGGCGGTTCTCTGGAACTTAACCAACCAATCAGGCAGATACGTTGCCAACGGAACATATCTGATAATTGTAGAAGCAACAGGTATCAGCGGCAGAAGATTTACATATTCGACAAGGATTGGAGTAAACAGATAACATCAAACAATAAGGGCGTATCACAACGCCCTTATTTCATCATTCCCCGTAGAGACGCAATGCTTGCGTCTCATTTCTTTTCGTTTTCGTTTTTCTTTATCGGCAAAACGTATTTTACCCGCAAATAAGGAGAAAAAATGCTACCGTTTGAACACATAACAACAAACAAAAACTCTGCCGCTCGCGCAGGGAAAATCACAACCGCTCACGGCGAAATTCAAACGCCCGTGTTTATGCCCGTCGGAACTCAGGCGACCGTGAAAACGCTTTCGCCGCACGAACTTTACGATTTGGGCGCGGACATTATTTTGGCGAATACTTATCATTTGCATTTGCGCCCGTCAAGCGAAATAATTGCACAGGCGGGAGGGCTTCATAAGTTCGAGAATTTTCACAAACCCATACTTACCGACTCGGGCGGATTTCAGGTTTTTTCGCTGAAAGATACGCTCAAAATTACCGACGACGGCGTGTGGTTTCAGTCGCATTTGGACGGTTCCAAACATTTTTTTACGCCCGAAAGCGTTATTCAAATCGAGCATAATCTTGGCGCGGATATAATTATGCCGTTTGACGAATGCCCGCCGTCCACCGCCGAAATTCCCGCAATAAAAAGGGCTTGCGAACGCACAATAAAATGGGCGGCGCGTTGCAAAAAATCGCACGAAGAAATACCGTTTTATCACGGATATCCGCAATATTTGTTCGGAATTGTGCAGGGCGGAGTTAATGAAAATCTGCGTGCATACTGCGCAAAAGAACTTATTGATATGGACTTTGACGGCTATTCGATAGGCGGTCTTGCGGTAGGGGAGAGCAATGAAGATATGTATAAAATCGCTGGTTTTACGGCGAATATCTTGCCGCAAAATAAGCCGCGCTACCTTATGGGAGTGGGAAAACCGACGGATATTATAGAGTGTATCGACAGGGGAGTGGATATGTTCGACTGCGTTATGCCGACAAGAAACGCGCGAAACGGCTCGGTTTATTCGTGGAACGGGCAGGTAAACATCCGAAACGCAAAGCACAAAACCGATTTTGACAACCCGATTGACAAAGATTGCGACTGTTATACCTGCAAAAATTTTTCGCGGGCGTATATTCGTCATTTGTATCACGCGGGCGAAATTCTGGCGCTTCGTCTGCTTTCGCTTCACAACGTCCATTTTTACGTGAATTTGGTTAAAGAAGCAAGAAGACAAATTTTAGCAAATTCTTTCGACGAATGGAAAAAGGATATACTTTCGAGAATTGGCAAATAGTATTTTACCCAAGAAATTTGACTGACGAAAGAGAAAAACTATGGAATGGAAAGTAAAAAAATCGACGTTGAACGGAACTCTTGAAATCCCCGCTTCAAAGTCGCATACTATTCGCGCGCTTCTTATTTCCGCGCTTGCGGACGGGGAATCCGTCGTAAAAAAGCCGCTTCTTACGGGCGACGGCTACACCGCGCTCAACGCCGTAAAGGCAATAGGCGCAAAATACGAAAACAAAACGGACGGACTGCATATATTTGGCATTGGCGGCAAGGTAAATCTTGCAAAAACCGTAGATATGGAGAATTCGGGCACGGGACTGAATTTGTTCTGCGCGGCGGCGGCAACGGGTGAAACGCCAATTCGCTTCGACGGCGATACTTCGCTTTGTTCTCGCCCTATGGAAAGTTTGCTCGGCGCCCTCGAAAAACTTGGGGCGAAAGTGGAATATCACGCGGAATTCGGCAAGCCGCCGTTTACAATTTGCGGGAAAATTAACGGCGGAAGTGTAGAAATCACGGGTAATAATTCGCAATATCTTTCTTCTTTGTTGCTTGTAGCACCGCTTTTGGAAAGAAAAATCGAAATTTCGCTTCCTTCGCTTTTTGAGCGCCCTTACGTTAAAATGACCCTTTGGTGGCTCGACAAAATGGGCATAAAATATTCGGCGGATTTCGATAATTTGAAGTTTTTAGTCGAGGGAAATCAGAAATATTCTCCGATAAACGAGACTATTGCGGGCGATTTTTCTTCGGCGACTTTTTCGGCAGTCGGAGCGGCTCTTACAAAAGGCAAACTCGATATTCGCAACATAGATTTCACCGACCCGCAAGGCGATAAAGCAATATTTGAAATAATTGAGAAAATGGGTGCCACCATTCAAAAAACATCGACGGGCGCAATCGTATCAAGAAGCGGCGACTTGCACGGTTTGGATATTGACCTTAACGCAACACCCGATGCGCTTCCGGCAATCAGCGTTTTGGCAACGCAGGCAAAATCGCCCGTAAAAATTTTCAATGTTGCCCAAGCGCGAATTAAGGAAACGGACAGAATTTCGGCAATGAACGCGGAGCTCACAAAAATGGGCGCAAAAATCGAAGAATTTGACGACGGAATGATGATTTATCCGTCCAAACTTTTGGGTGCAAAAGTAAGCGGTCGCGGCGACCACAGAATTGTGATGTCCCTTGCTCTTGCGGGAATGGTTGCCGACGGCGAAACAGTAATAGACACAGCGGAAGCGGCGGCGGTTACATATCCGACTTTCAGAGATGATTTTAACAATATCGGCGCAAACATAGAGTAATTGGAGGAGTATCAGGAAAAATGAATATTAAAGTTTTTGGTGTTGCGGCGCTTCTTGTTATTATAATGTTGTCGTTTTTGTTTTTTGGAATTTACAAAAAAAACACACAGCCGCAAGTTGAATATACGTGCGTGGTACAAGAGGAAGAAATTGAAATTGCAGAAGAAATTCCCGTCGTAATAGAAGATACGGTTGTTGTTGTCGAAACGTTATTACGCGGCGGCGAAGGTCCTTTCAACGTTATGGAACGGCTCAACATAGACAGGCGTTTGCGGCAGAGAATTATAGATAATCTGGCGAACGAAACGGACTTTACCGCGCTTCGGGCAGGCGAGAGATTTGCGGGAATATTTGATTTAGACACAACAAAATTGCTCGAGTTTGTTTATTTTCAAAACCCGATTACAACGCACAGAGTAAGAATAACATACGACGAAAACGGCGACTTGGAGAGTATTGAATACGTCTTGGAAGAGCGACCGAGCGAGACCCGTCATCGCTTACTGAGCGGAACGCTTAACTCGCCGACGCTTGACGCAGAACTTCGCTCTATGGGGCTGTCGTCTAATCTTGTTGGCGTTGCAACCAACGTTTTAGCGAGCAGGGTGGCATTTAGGACAGACGCGCGAATTGGCGACAATTTTTCACTGCTTCTTAAAGAAATATATTTTACCGACACACTCGATAACGGCGAAATCGTCGAAAGAACGCTTGACGAAAGAACGCAAGTTCTTCGCCTTTTTTATTCGGGCGTAAGGGCGGGACGACACATAGGATACAGATTTTTTGACGCGCCAAACTCCTCCTACAACGCGCATTACGGGGAGGACGGACGGGCAATGATTTTTGCAGGACTTCGTTATCCTTTGGACAGAATTCACATTACCTCGCCATTCGGAATGCGCCGTCATCCCGTCACAGGCGTTAGGGCAATGCATTGGGGAGTAGATTATCGCGCAAGGATCGGCACACCCGTTTTTGCAGTAGCGGAGGGTAGGGTAGTAAAGTCAAGGCAGGATAATCTGAACGGAAATTACATTGCAATAAGACACGTTGACGGCACTACGTCGTACTATTTGCACCTCAGCAGACGAATGGTATCAGTCGGCGCGCAAGTAAGGGCAAGACAGCAAATAGGGCTCAGCGGAGCGACAGGAATGGTCACAGGACCGCATTTGTGTTTCCGTATAAGAGACCCGAGAGGGCAATGGATAAATCCGTCGAACAAACGAATGATTGCCACTCCGCAACTTACAGGCGAAAAATTAGAAGACCTTCGTGCGCAAATCTCCGAAATAAGAGAAATTTACGAAAGAGAACGAAAAGAATTCGCCATTCGCCTCGCCGAAACAAAAGACAAACTATGAATACCAAAAAGAAAGAGAGCAGATTGAATCTGCTCTCCGTTTTTTACATTGCGCTTTTGTCGCTTTGTTTTATTACTCGTCGAACACACCCATACCTGCAAATTTCTCAATACGTTTTTCTATTCGCTTTTGCACGTCGAGTTTTTCCAAAACGCTTAATTCTTTGAGTATTGCTTTTTTGAGATTATCGAAAGTTTCCTTGTGATTTTTATGCGCGCCGCCTTGGGGCTCTTCGATAATTTTATCTATAATTCCAAAGCGTTGTAAATCTTTTGCCGTAATTTTTAATGCGTTTGCCGCAAGTTCCGCTTTTGTTCCGTCGCGCCATAAAATTCCGGCGCAACCTTCAGGGGAAATCACCGAATAAACAGCGTTTTCTAACATTAAAACTGTGTCGCCTACGCCAATTCCGAGCGCGCCGCCCGAGCCTCCCTCGCCGACTACTACGCAAATAATCGGCACTTTTAGCTGCGCCATAACTACCAAATTTCGCGCGATTGCTTCCGCTTGTCCGCGCTCTTCGCCTTCAATCCCCGGATATGCGCCCGAAGTGTCAATCAGCGTAATTACGGGAACGTTGTATTTTTGCGCAAGTTCCATAAGTCTCTGAGCTTTTCGGTAGCCGTCGGGAACTGCGAGACCGAAGCGGTGTTCGTCTTTCAGCGCTACGTCTTTTCCGCCTTTGTTGTGTCCTATCAGCATAACGGGTTTGTCGTCTAATCTTGCAAATCCGCCCGAAATCGCCTTGTCGTCCGAAAATCTTCTGTCGCCGTGCAACTCAATGAAGTCCGCAAACATTCCTTTCGCATAATCGCTAAAATAAGGTCTGTTCAGATTTCGAGCCATTAAACACGCTTCCCAAGACGAATTTGTATTTGGAACTTTGGTTTCCGCTTTCTTTTCTTGCGCCGCCTCGACTTGTGTTTCGGTAGTTTGCGCCGTATTTTTTTCTGTTTTTGCCATTATTTACCCCGCGTTTCGATTGTAAAATGATAAAATTTCGGAAATTGTTCTTTTCATATCGCCTCTTGCGACAACTCTATCGACAAATCCGTGTTCAAGCAAGTATTCCGAGGTCTGGAAATCATCGGGCAATTTTTGTTTAATGGTGTTTTCTACAACTCGTCTTCCCGCAAAGGCAATCAGCGCGCCTTTTTCGGCGATATTTACGTCGCCGACCATTGCATAACTTGCCGAAACGCCGCCCGTCGTCGGGTCTGTTAAAACCGATATATAAGGAATGTTTTTTTCGTTGAGCATCGAAATTGCGCCGCAGGTTTTCGCCATTTGCATAAGCGACAAAATTCCTTCCTGCATTCTTGCGCCGCCCGAAGCCGAAACTACAATCAGCGGTATATTTTGCTCGTATGCTTTAATTGCAATTCTGTAGATTTTTTCGCCCGTTCCGCTTCCAAGACTTCCGCCCAAAAAGCGAAAATCCATAACAGCGACGGCTACATTGCGCCCGTCCATAAGCCCAGTTCCCGTAATAACGGACTCTTTAAGCCCCGTCTGCTTTTTTGCGGCGCTTATTCGTTCGGTGTAAGACGCTTTTGAATCGACAAATCCAAGCGGGTCGGCAGGCGTGATTGACGCTTCCGTCTCCTTAAAACTGCCTTTGTCGAGCAGAAGTTCTATACGCTCCCAAGCGTTCAGGCGGTCGTGAAATCCGCATTTCGGGCAAACTTTGTCGTTCTCTATCCAAGTGTCGTGGAAAACCGATTTGTTGCATTTTGAACATTTTGTCCAAATAACCTCATTCACGGTTTCCTCTTTTTTGTGGCTGAACCAACCCATTTACACCTCTTTCTTTATTTGTTTTCTGTTCTGTTTTTCTATATTCTATATTATGTACGGGCGGGTTTCAAACCCGCCCCTACGTTCATTTTTTTCTGTAATTTGCACATTTTATTTCAGTAAATCCAACGCTTTCGGGATGACTTTGTCGAGCGGCAATATAAATTCTGCGGCGTTTATTTTTACTGCGGCGCCCGGCATTCCCCAAACTACCGAAGTTGCTTCGTCTTGCGCTATGGTTCGCGCGCCTGCGTTTCTCATTTTCAAAAGTCCCTCGGCACCGTCTGCTCCCATTCCCGTAAGAATTATGCCGACCGCCGATTTGCCCGCCTGCTCCGCCGTTGAGTTAAACAAATGTTCAACCGCAGGTCTTTGATAATGCACAGGGTCGCCTAATCCGATTTTTACTTCGTAGCGCCCACCGTCGCGTTTAAGCCACATATGATAACCGCCGGGAGCAATAAGTACCTGTCCCGGCACTACACTGTCGCCGTTTTCAGCTTCCTTTATTCTTACGTCGCAGGTTGTATTCAAACGCTCGGCGAGTGAGCGCGAGAAACCAGCAGGAATATGCTGAACAATGAGCGTTCCCGGGCAATTTCTGGGAAGCGTCGGAAGTATTTTTTCGAGCGCGACCGTGCCGCCTGTCGAACTTCCTATAACTAAAATTTTGTTTGTTGTCGCCGTGAAAGATGTAATTTTTGCGAAAGAACTCGCGCCTGCCTGCATTTGAATTTTTCCGACGTTAACCATTGCCGCCGATTTTATTTTGCGTATAAGGTCGGGGATAACTTCTTCTATTGAGTATGCTTCGCACGGTTTTGCTACTACTTCGACAGCGCCGCAACGCATTGCTTCTAACGCAATTTGCGAGCCCTTCTGAGCAAGCGACGACACAATGATAGTAGGAATGGGCAAACTCTGCATCATTTTGCGCAAAAAGGTTATACCGTCCATTCGCGGCATTTCGATGTCCAAAATCATAACGTCGGGCTTGTCTTTCGCTATTATGTCGCGCGCAACATACGGGTCGGGCGCAAGACCTACTATTTCAAAGCTCGTCTCTTTTTCGAGTTCGCGGGAAAGCACGCGTCTTACCAACGCCGAATCATCCACAATTAAAATTCTTGTTTTCTTAAAAATCACTGTTCCAATCTCCATCTCTTAGTTTTCTTACTTTTACAACTGCAACATTTCCGTTTTCTGCGTTAAACACGATTTTTCGTCCGACGTTTCCGCCGACGTCTTCGCAAATTACGGGAATTCGGTTTTGATATAAAATTGCTCGCGCCGTATCGACGTTTGCTTCTGCCGTGGGGTCAACGTTAATTGATGGGCTTGCTCCGCCCAAAATGTGTGCCGAAAGCGAGCGTCTTTTAGAGCCCGCGCTACTCAGCGCTTTAAGCATTGTCGGAATTGATTCTGTGGCGTAAAGTCCGCTCGGCGTATCACCGGGAGCAGGACTTGGAAATACAAAATGACACATACAAGCGTATTGTAAATCTTCGTCCCATATACAAATTGACACAGCACTCCCTACAACGGTTCTTATGTATCCCGTTTCTTTGACAAGATGAACTTGTCCCGGATTGAGCGTATATGGAACTATGCCGTTAAACATAATTTTCTCCTGTACTCTTTATATGGCGTCATATAGTTTTTCTGAGTGCCGCTACCTCGTCCACGCTTAAAATTTCGTCCAAATCCAAGATAAAGCGTACTTTTTTACCCACTTTGAACGCGCCTACAATGTGTTTTGCACTACTGCTCAACTGCTCGGTTTTAGCAGGTGTGTCGGTAAGCATTTCGGCGGTAACTTCCATTACTTCTTTTACTTCGTCAAAAATAATTCCTACGGTAAGATTGCTCCCTTTGTCGGAAATCTCGACTATCACAATACAAGTTCGGCTTGTTTGTTCGGGCATTTGCATACTGAATTTACTGTGAAGATTAAGGGTGGGAATTACCTTTCCGCGAAGGTTTACGAGACCGTTAATGAATTTCGGCGCTTTAGGAATGCGCGTCATCGGTTGCATCTGAATAACCTGTTGAACTTTGAGCAGACCTATGGCATACTCGCCGCTGCCTAAAACAAAAGTTAAGTATTTTCCTGTCAATTCATTGCCATCGGCGGATTTTTTGTCGGACATAAGTCTCTTCCTTTCAATATTTAACAGCAAACAAACCAAAATAACAAAATTATAGCCTCAAATATAATAAAATGTAATACTAATTTGCAAAAAAATCACGAATTTTTAGTATTTCGCGCAAAGTTCTTTTCGGATCGTCCGATTTATTGAGCAATCTGACCACGCAAAAATTCTTCGCACCCGCCTGCATTACCTCTTTAATTCTCTCCAAATCTATGCCGCCGATACAAACTGCCGGAAGCGCCGAGGCGTCGATCATCTCCTTCATCTTTTCCAGTCCAAGCACGGGGTCGGGGATATTTTTTGTCGGCGTTTTATAGACGGGACCTATTCCGATATAATCGATTTTTTCGCTCTGCGCCGCTTTCGTCTGATTTATATTGTGGGTCGATAAGCCGATAATCGCGTTTTCTCCGAGAATGTCGCGCGCCGTATCGCATTTTTCGTCGTCCTGTCCCAAATGAACGCCGTCCGCCCCGCAATCCTTTGCAATATCAATAAAATCGTTCATAATAAAAAGCGTTTTGGAATTCTGCGTTATTTTTCGGATATTTTCAGCGGTTTTAAGTATTTTGAACTTGTCCTCGTCTTTCATCCGCAGTTGCAAAAACGCGACTTCGCGCTCAACAAGTAAATTCGCCAAATAATCATATCCGAGGGTCGGGTCGGTAAGTATCGAATAGAAGCCAAAGTCTTTTTTTATCGTCGGTTTCATTTTTTCTCCTTAGATGTGGCAATAAAATAATATATTGCGCTTAGGAAAATGAGGAAAAAAAACGAAAAACATCGAAAACTATTGATTTTTTCTTTGGGCGCAACGTATATTCTACTTACGAGTTGCAAACTTACGAGTATAACAATTGCAAAAGGAGCATATTATGGCTTTTTACGGACGAAATGCGGAGATGGAGCGATTAGACGAGATGTTTAATAGCAACAAATTTGAATTTGCTGTGATTTACGGGCGGCGGCGCGTAGGAAAAACCACGCTTATACGAGAGTTTGTCAAGAATAAAAAATCTGTGTTTTTTGCTGCAAACGAAAGCACTGCGGCAGATAATTTGCTATCTTTCAGCAGGTGTATCGGCGGTAAAAGCAACGCGCCGATATTCAGCGATTACGAAAGCGCATTAGAGGCGATTTTTGAACTTGCAGGCAACGAGCGACTTGTTTTAGTGATTGACGAGTATCCGTATCTTGCGCAATCGTATCGCGGTATTTCGTCTTTACTTCAAATTATGATAGACCATAAAAAAGACAATTCTAAATTGATGCTTATATTGTGCGGTTCAAGTATGAGTTTTATGGAAAGTCAAGTTCTCGGCTACAAAAGTCCGCTTTACGGTCGTCGCACTGCGCAGTTTAAAATACGCCCGTTTACTTTTTTTGAAGCGTTTCCGTTTTTCACGAGTTTTGCAACTGTCGATAAAGCGGTTCTGTATGGAATAACAGGCGGTATTCCCGAGTATCTTTGTAAAATCAATCCGCAAAAAAACGTGCGTGAAAATATTATAGATATGTTTCTTAGCACATCGGGTCATTTTTTTGAAGAACCGTCGAACTTAATAAAACAGGAATTGCGCGAACCATCTACATATAACGTAATTATTGAGTCGATAGCCGGCGGCGCTTCGCGACTAAACGAGATAGCTGTAAAGTCGGGATTGGAGAGCAATAAATGTTCCAAATATCTGAATTCCTTGATTGCGCTTGGATTAGTAAAAAAAGAACTCCCGTTTGGCGAAACTGTGAGCAAACGAAGTATTTACAAACTCGAAGATTTTATGTTCAGATTTTGGTATCGCTTTGTTTTTCAAAACGTCAGCGCGATTAACGCAGGGCTTGGCGGCGACGTTTATGACAACGAAATCGACCGCCATCTTAACGCGTATATGGGATATATTTTTGAGGATATATGTTTGCAATGGTTGTCTGTTCAGGCAAAGCGCGGCGCGCTCCCGTTTTTTATCGGTAATGTCGGTCGATGGTGGGGGACAAATCCAAAAACTCGCTTACAAGAAGAGATAGATATAATGACCACTCGGCAAGACAGCGCGTTATTTGCGGAGTGTAAATTCACAAATTCTTTAGTAGATATCGAAGTTTTAAGAAATTTGCAAAGAAAATCCGAAATATTCGACGGCTACAAAAACAAATTTTTCTTTCTGTTCTCCAAAAGCGGTTTCGACGATAATCTTCGCAAAGCCGCCGCGGCGGATAAGAATATTGTTTTAACGGAATTGAAAGATATGTATTGAATGGATGGAAAAAGAGCAAATCCGAAGATTTGCTCTTGGAAAACAACTGAAATAGTCTTATCTATTCACGCCAATTCTTGCGGAATACAAATACCGTCTGCCGCTGATGGTTGTTGCTTCGGCGATGATTAGGTAGGCGCCGTTGGCGACAAGGCGACCGTTGAAATTTTGCAAATTCCAGACAATTGCACCATCTGCCGTAGGGGCGGGTTTCAAACCCGCCCTTACATTGTCCGCCGAAAATACAACATTGCCCAAATTGTCGAAAATTCGTAGGTTTATTGTTGCTTGTTCGGGAGTTTTTACGCTAATTTTCGCAACATTTGAAACTACGGCATTTTCGAGCAAAATTCCAAATCTGTTGTCTGTATTTTGCGGAATACGAATTGAAGAGCTGCCACTATTCATTACAACGCCATTCAAAACCAACCTGCTTATTGCCCCCGTTGTTGTTGCGCCGCCATCAACCGCAGTAATACCAATTCCTGTGATTTTTGACCTGTCAAGCGTTTTTCTTATGCTGGCTTCCCATTGCACCCAATCGGGTTGTCGGAACTCCGACAAGTTAAGAGTTATATTTCTGTTTGTTCCTGCCGGTATAACAGCTCTGAAAGTTGCTCCCAAGTCTGTTAGTTCCGGGTCGCAAATAACTACCAATAAATCTCTGTTTGATGTATAGGTAATTTCAATCCCTGTAAAGTTATTCCAATTTGCATACGGATAAGAAGTAATCCCCGCCCAACTCCATCGACTTAAAGCAGGATTTGTCGGATGTTGAAAATCTGCAACGCGATTTAATGTAAACGATACGTTTCTTGTGGCGACATTAAAATTAACGCTTGAGCCGAAAGAATCAACATCGCGTTCCCATTGGTGAGTTCCGTCTGCTAAATCGGGTGCTGTGCCTGTTTCGCCGCCACCACCACCGCCGCTACCTGCTCCGATTCCAACACCGCGTAAATGCGGGAAACCGTTGTTTATGTTAGGGTCAATCGCCCAAATTGAAGAAAAGTCCCAAGTATTGAAAGTACCTTGTTGTCTCATTTGTGCTTCTGTTCTTATACCGGAATTTGGGCAAATAAGAGAAGTCACACCTGCTACAAACCCTCTACCGCCGCTTTGTTGTGAAGCGTAAGAATTTCTGACTGTATAAACACTAGATCCACTTCCTGATAATTTACCAATCCAATCTCCTCTTTCTGTTGTTACGCTTCCTAAAGAATAAGAATTAATAACAGCTGATGTTGACCCTGCTAATCCACCTACAACTCCGTCCACATGATTAACAACGGGACCGGTAGTTATTCCAGTAGCAGTGGCATTTCCGGTAGCAAAACTATTTTCAATTTTTCCAGAAGAGGTTCCTGCTAGTCCGCCTACATTTGATCTTCCATTCGCATTTCCCGTAGCATAAGAACGCTCTATAATTCCTTCATTACTACCAACTAATCCACCAATACCGATAGTTCCTACTATATTTCCGGTAGCATAAGAAAGGGTTATCACACTTTCAGAACTAGCGTATCCCACTAATCCACCAATCGAGCGAGCTCCTCTCACTGTTCCGGTTGCATGTGAACCAGATATTGTAGCGCCACGGTTAAATCCTACTAATCCACCGACATGCGATGAGTCCACTATTACCGTCCCCGTCGCATAAGAATTCGCAATGTTCACGCCGGTATTTTCGGTACTTCGCGTTCCATTGCTTCCTACCAATCCACCAGCAAAACCTCTCAGCCCTCCGCTTACATTTCCGGTAGCATAGCTATTTTTTATTACTCCGTTGTTATTCAGTACTTCGCCTACCAATCCGCCAATATTCATTGGCGCTCTTATGTCTCCGGAAGCCCAAGAGTTGTCAATTGTAGCGCTTCCCTGTCGCAAGCGTCCTACCAATCCGCCAGCAGCTCCATTACTGTGAGCATAAAACCCTAGTGCTGCTGTCGATAGAGAAACATCAGCAGTTGAGTGAGAATTATTTATATTTATATTACGACTACTTCCAATTAATCCGCCGACGTATGTATTGGGCAAAGTAGTCATAGGTATAGCCTCAGAAGAAGAAATTTTACCATTTGTAGAAGAATTAATAATTGTTAAAGAATCTCCTATCCCTACTAACCCACCAATACCAACAAAAGCAATTCCCGCTCTTGAAAAATGAATACTGTCTTTTATATTCACTATGACGTTTTCTACCGGTCTTGTTGAATTGTATGTGCCGGCTAATCCGCCAACAGACACCGTTTGTGCCATTATGTTATTAATGTCATCGACTCTTATTTCACTAACATTCACAACCAAATTTCTAATTTGTCCTCCACTAACATGCCCAAAAAGACCGGCTGCACTAAAGGTGCCAGAGATAGACAAATTAGAGATGGAATGCCCGTTACCGTCGAATAACCTATTAAATGGGCGTGCAGAAGTGCCAATTGGCACCCATGCGCTCGTAAGTGTAATATCATTTCCTAAGGTAATTGTTCTACCACCAAAGGATACTCCCGAACTTAGATATTCCCCTAAGTCTCTAAGTTGTCGTTCTGTTCTAATTGTAATGTTATCTGCAGTCCAATCGATTGTCTGTGCCGATACGATTGATGCAAAAAACAACGCTACAAACAAAATCATAAAAACTTGTTTTTTCATAAATCTTCTCCTCTAATTATCTTGTTAAGTTCGTCTGTAATATCGCTTGCATTGGAATTATTAAACACTTTAGACGTAGTTAATGCCTGTCCGTTTTGATGTTCATCTGCATTAGATAGATTTTTAGCATGCTCCTTTTTAATTTTGACTGCCTTGAGAACATTTCCGTCAGGTGAAAATAAAATTACTACTAAAATATCAAAATCCCAGCTTCTTATTATATTCAGTTTTCCCGATTTTGTTCTGGATTTAACCTGAATTTTTTCTCCGTTTTTTGTAATAAAATCAAAACTTTTTTGGTTAGTGAGAGGCTTTTCTACACCATAATATTCACAAACCAATCTTTCGGCGAATTCTCCTACATAATTAGCAGTACCACCCATTACATTTTTTAAATGCAATGCGGATTTGTAATATCCTTTCCAAGGTGAAACAATGGACTTAAAGTCCGGTTTTGGTGATACTGCCTCTTGGGTAGTTTTACTTGAACTCATACTAAAACGCTCCTTTTTGAAAAGTTAAATTTATATTTGAAACCATTTTTGACCAAACTAAAGAATGACCGCCCAAAACTTTTGAGCCGACAAAACAACAACACAAACCCCTCTCAAAAAAGAGGTTTCCATAAATATACCTTGAATCTTGACTTCGTGTTTTACTTTTAGTTGGTGCGCGTAAGTGTCTGCAAATCAACGACTTATGCGGGGGGGGGGTGGGGTAAACATAGGTGGTTTCGCGAACACGTTCGCGGTTGTTGAGGTGTGGAGAATGGCGTTGGATTTAATTAAAGCCAATGTTGCGAGTGTCGGGAGTGTTGTTTTTGCGAGCATAGTGGCAACCTATATTTTAGTGTTTTTGTCCCTGAAAACCTGATTCCGGATAATAAAATAATATTTGGCGGAGAGCGGTGGGGAGAGAAATAGAGGTTTGGGTGGTTTTTGTTTGGTGGTTGGTTTGGGGAGTGCGTACGGAAAGAGGCGTATAGTAATACGTCTCTATGTTGGGGGTGAAAATTGGTTTTTACACGATTAATATTCCAAACGCAGGATGTTGTCGATGAAGAGACCTGAAAGTGCAAAGTTATGTGTGGCTTGTAGGGATTTTATTTTATTTTTTTACAGTTTATCTCATTTTTTCTCCTTATCAGTGGCGGTAAAATAATATATTGTCTCCGATGAAAGAAGTAAAACAGGGATTTTATGATAACAGCAGACAAATTTTATGAAATTCAGCAGAATTTTTTCGGGAGAAATCGCGATAATATAGTTGCGGGTCTTGATAGAATTACGCAAGCGGCGCAGGACTGCCAAAATCCGCAATTTGCCTGCAAAATTGTTCACGTCGCGGGAACCAACGGCAAGGGCTCAACGGCTTCAATGATTGCGGCGGGACTGACGGCGGCGGGGTTTAAGGTGGGACTTTTTACGTCTCCGCACATTTTTTACTTCTCCGAGAGATTTCGCATAAACGGAAAAGTCGTCGGCGCGCAGAAATGGTTGAGCGTTTACGACGAGCTGAGCGACGTCTGTGAAAAACACTCGCTCACCTTTTTTGAAATATCCACGCTTATTGGTTTTATGTTGTTTAAGCGCGAAAAATGCGATTGGGTCGTTCTCGAAACGGGTATGGGAGGGCGGCTTGACGCGACAAATATCTGTATGCCCAAGCTCAGCGTTATAACGACAATCGGGATGGATCACATGGAATATCTTGGCGACACGGTCGATAAAATCGCAGGCGAAAAACTCGGGATAGTAAAGCAAAATATTCCGTTAGTTATAAGCGCGGCAAACGTTCCCTCCGTAATAGATTTGGCGCACGAGCGTTGCAGGCATACTTCTTCGCAATGTATAGTTTCGGATTTGGCGCGCATAAAAATCGCTCCGAATTCTGAAAATCTGCGCGAAATCCTCTTGGACGACAAAGAAAAATACACGCTTACAATGGACGGGGATTTTCAAAAAATCAACTTTGTTTCAGCATTGACCGCATTGGAAACTTTGGGCTTCGGCGGAAATCAGAAGGTAATAAATGCAATAGCCAAAACTCGCATTACGGCAAGAATGGAAAAACGCGAAATAAACGGCAAGCAAGTAATTTTCGACGTCGCGCACAATCCGCAGTCTATGGAGGGGTTGGTAAAATCTCTTTCAAAAGAGAATATTTCAAAACCGCTTTCGGTGATTTTCGGAATTATGAGCGACAAGGACGCGAAAAAAACTATAGAATGTGTAAAGGGCATCGCCGACAAAGTATTTTGCTTTACTCCCGCGACGAGACGGGCAATGCTTGCGGATTATTTGGCGCAGGATTTCAAAAAATTGGGCGTAAAAGATGTTTTTGTTTGCAAATCGGCGAGCGAGGCGCTTGAAAGGGCGACTGCAGACGGAGAAACCATTTTAGTTTGCGGCTCGTTTTATGTGGTTTCCGAGATTTTGGCGGCGGCAAATTTCGATGTATTGGGATAAAAATGCGGAAAATGCAAAAAAAATACGAAAATTGCGATTTCTGCTGTTAAATTATATTATATTTGTACTTCACAGTCAAAATATTTAGGAGGATAGTTATGAATATTCAAATCACAGCAAGACACGACAGAAAGGTCTCGGACGAAACCCGCGACTTTATTGAAGGCGAAATTGAAGCTCTCACAAAGTTTTATGATAAGATTACTTCTGCGCAGGTAGTTTGGGAGCAAGAAAATCTCAAAAGCGGTACTCAAGACACCGTAAAATTATTATTGAACATCGACGGCGGGCAAGTAGTAGGTACCGCAAGTTCCGAAAATATGGGCAAAGCATTTGACGGCGCAATACAAAAAGTTGTAGAGCAGTTGAAAAAACAAAACGAATTGAAGAAAAAGAGCCATCATTCTTCAAAACCGCTTAGCGAAGTAATGGAAGAGAAAGTTGTTGTAAGCGAATAAAATTGAATATTGCACAATCTTTGTAAGGAGAAGTTTTGAGAAAAAAACGTGCGGACTTACTTGTTGGAATAGTTATACTCTCGGCTATAATAATGCTTGTCGGAGGAATAATGTGGCTCAAAGCCTTCAGTTTCACTCAGAGAATGGTGGATTACACGGGGCTTTTCTCGAATATTGGCGGGTTGCAGTCGGGCGACCCTGTCACGGTCAACGGATTGCGCAAAGGAACGGTCGCAAGAATTGAACTTCGCGGCGCGCTTGTGGCGGTACATTTTCGGCTCGACAGTGATGTATATTTTACAGACTCCTGTCGGGTTACGGTAAAAAACGTTGGTCTTATGGGGGAGCGCAAAATAGACATTACGCTTTCCGACAGAGGAACACGTCGTCTGCCGAATGAGCGCGGCAAAGTTCGCGAGTATATTCGCGGAGGTTTCGACAGTGGTATTGCCGAAGCGCTCGGAATGCTCGGCGATTTTATGGCTGATGCGTCTGCTCTTGTGGAAGACGTATCTACTATTTTGGAGCATACCTTGGGCAACGACGAATTTATAGATTTCTGGGACAGGACAGTAGTTCGTCTCGATACTATAGTAGAAGTCGTGGACAGATTGTTGCAGGGCAACGACGCCAACATCAACCACATCGTCCGAGATTTGCGCTCTACAACAAGAACTCTCGACAATATTGTTGTGCAAAACAGGGCAGGGATAAACAGTATCGTTTCAAACACCGACACTCTGACGGACAGAGCGGCGAATTTGATGTTTGACCTCGACTCTCTTCTTGCCGATTTAAAAAGCATTACGTCGAAAATCGATACGGGAGACGGTTCTATCGGCTCTCTTTTGAACGACGGCACAACAATGGAAGAACTAATGGCTACAATAGCGGTGCTTGACACATTACTGAGTGAAGTTCGCGTGGACGGTTTGCGTTTGCGCGCACGTATAGGACCATTTGGCGCTGTCAGCGAAAGACGACACAGAAGAGCGACAGCCGCGACAACAGAAAACGAAGGGCGGTAAAATTGATTGATGTAAAACTAACTGTTGAAAACGTAAACGGCATTCACGCTCGTCCTGCGGCTGAAATAGTCAAAGTGGCGAGTGAATATCCAAACTGTGAAGTAAAAATAGAAGCCAAAAGCGGCAAATCGGACGCCAAAAGCATTATGGGAATTCTTATGCTGAAAATTTTACACAAAACATCTGTGTCAATAACAGCAAACGGCGAAGGAGAAGAGGAAGTAATTGCCAATATGAAAACGCTGTTTGAAAATAAGTTCGGGTTTGGGGAGTGATAGCTTCCGGTTATTTCAACCATTTTTCGTAATGATACAATTAAACTGCACTATTATATTTGAGTATATAATAGTGCAGACTTTTTATCGACAAAAATTAAGGATAAATAGAGAATGTTTTCGATAAAAAAGGGGGATTGGCTCAAGGCAAATCAAGCAAAAAACTTGCCTGATTTGCCTTGAACTTTTATTTGTACCAAACCTATTTACTTACCCCAAGTCGTGCGGAATACGTAAATCTTCTACCGCTAATGCCTATTGCTTCGACGATAATTAAATACGTACCATTGCCGACAAATCGCCCTGCGTTGTTTGTCAAATCCCAAACGATTGCGTTGTGTAGGGGCGGGGTTTGCCCGCCCAAATCGCCGTTCGTTCTGTTTTCAGGGCGGGCAAACCCCGCCCCTACACCGTTTGCCGAAAATACAACATTACCCAAATTGTCCAAAATCATCAAATTTACCGTTGCCGGCTCCGGGGGTATCACCGAAATCCTTGCCAAATCCGACACCACCGCATTCTCCAACACAATGCCGTATCGGGTGTCGGTGGGTTGGCGGGGGCGGATAAATGTGCCGCCTTCGTTATTATTTATACGTAAAAACGGCATACCGTTGTTTATATTGGGGTTAATGTCCCAAATATCGTTAAAGTCCCAGCCGATAAATGTTGCTTGTTGGCGCATTTGTGCGGTAGTACGCGGAATTCCTCTGCCGTCATTGTCGGATTGTTCGGTAATTTCACTGTCGAAAAACGAATTGGTGATGGCGATGGTGGTAATACCCGCTTGGTTTCGTCCGACTAATCCGCCTGAACCACCGACAAAAGAAGTATTGGTGACCTTTCCCGCCGAATAACTGTTTTCGATAATTCCAAAATTTGTCCCGACCAAACCGCCGAAAGAAAATTGCGACGATGCTGTTGCGGCGGTTATTGTCATTGCGAGCAACAATACGACGTTTTTGAGTTTGTTTCGTTGAAAAACATTAGTGTTTTTACTTCGTTCCATTTTATTTCTCCTTTATTTTGTTTTCCTCATTTTTCATAATATCGCCATTCGAAGCTGCCTCGGCTCAGAGTAGTCGTAGTGGCTAACGCTCACAACGACAACACTGAGCCAAAGCCGTTTTTTCAACTCAAAGAAAGAGCCAAACATCCGAACAGCAAGTGTTAGAACTGGGGGGAGAACGCAACACGGAAGCCGCGGACCCTCCCGTCGTCGGGGTTGCCGTTGGACCGATTAGCCACACGGGCGTGAGAAGCACCGTGGCTCCAACTGCCGCCGCGTACCACGCGATTAGAGCCTGTAGTACCACCCGTAGGATTTACCGCTGTTGTTGTTGTTGTCGTCCAAAGCATCGACAAATCGCTAACCCATTCCTGTACATTACCACTCATATCAAAAATCCCCAAACCATTCGGTGCTAACAGCCCAATAGGCATTGTCTGATTGGGAATGCGATCAGGGTGCATATTATGCCAAGCAACATCATCCACATTATCACTTCCTGCCCAAGCAAAAGGGTCGCGCCTATTACCGCCGCGGGCTGCAAATTCCCACTCCGCAGCCGTCGGAAGGCGCGCGCCGATTGCCGCTATAAATGGCTGTACGTCGTTCCAACTTACATTAGATACAGGGTGATTTTCGCGACCTGCTCCTGTAAATGCTGACGGGTTAGTTACCATTATTGCCTGCCATTGCGCCTGCGTTATCGGATATCTGCCAATCCAAAATCCTTGCGTTAATCTGACAGGGCGAGTATTATTGTCGCCGAAATGCGCTCCCCCTTGCGTAAACTCTCCGGGTGCAACATAAACCAAATCTATATAAGTAGATCGCGCGGTAATTGTATTATGCTCAACACGAAGCCGCACCCCTTGACCTTCTACAGGATTTGAAGGAAGAGACGTGACCACAGGAAATTCGAGGATAAACTGCGCTGTCGTCTCCACCAGAGAAAATGAATTTCTGATAGCGCCTCTGTTTTCGGCTACCAAACCACCAATCAATGCGCCTTTTACAACCCCCGAAACCTTGCACTCCTCAATCGTTCCCCAATTTACCGCAGCTAATGCAGCAACGAAAATCCCGCCCGTAATATCAACGTCAAGCAACAAGCCTTTAACTGCTCCGTTCATAACGCTGAAAAACGCTTGGTTGTTTAGGGTGTTGTTAATTCTTACTCCACTTACAGTATTACCGCCGCCGTTAAATGTTCCGTTAAATTCAGGTATCGACACCCATTCTTCCGTGAGGGTGATGTTGTTTGCCAACCTGTAATGTGCCGACAAGTTATTGCGCACAGCGTTTAAGTGGTCGGCTGTCGTAATTATAAACGGGTCGGCGGCAGTGCCGTTGCCACCTGCAAATGCCCATAGGTTTGTGGCGATGGATAGTGCTATCGCCAGTAGTTTTAGTAGGTTGTTAATTTTCATTTGTCAAACTCCTTTTCAAGGAAAATACATATACCTAGTTTTACCATAAAGCCGATAATTACTCAACCATTTCTTTGCAATATTTTTGCCTATGCTTTTATTAGTAATATTCATTCCTCTAAAATTCCAAGCATTCGGCACCGGCAGAAGATAACCTCCTGCAAACATATTATGTCTCCATATCGGCGGAATTTCCATACGATCACCTTTATTCAGTTTAACACAATTGATTTGATTATACCAGCCATTAACATTATTAATCTCAAACACCCCTTTGATTTTTCCCTTGTAAATGGCTATTGCGTATTTTAAGTTGTTAGGGTTATGCTTTTTCAGGTTAATTCCCCAACCTGCTCTTGCGCAATCATACACGGCATTTATATTCACCATTCCTTTTCCGAAATGCTTTTCCGCGCCCTTGTACGAATCGTTAATACTGACAGCAATAACATTTTCATGCCTCATATAAGAAACCACCTTCCTGCCGAAATTTTCTCGGCAAAGTTAAATTTATATTTGAAACCATTTTTTGACCAAAACAAACAAAGACCGTCCAAATTCCTTGAACAGCCAAACAACAACACAAAATCCCTCTCAAAAAAGAGTTTTTGATAAATATCTTTTGAACCTTGACTTCGTGCTTTACTTTAGTTTTAATTTTTTTACCCATATTCCAACCTCTCATATATTTTCACTTCACCTAAAAGTGTAGGAATTTAAACCAACGTTTATTTTCCTACACTTTTAACCCAATTTTTTTAAGGAGGATTTTTTATGATTTACGGATATATTCGGGTAAGTACCGACAAACAAACAACTCAAAATCAGATGTTTGAGATTGAAAATTACTGCACCAAAAACGAGCTGAAAATCAACAATTGGATAGGCGAAAAATGGCAAAAACATTGAAAGTTGACACTAAAACTTTGTCGGTTTTCATAAAAGAAAATGATTTGTAAAAAATTTGTGCAAAAAGCAAAAGTTTGTAATATATTAAGCATAGGAAAATAAACGTTGGTTTAAATTCCTACACTTAAAATCGCTTATAACCCCAATACACAAGCGGAGTTTCAAAGATTTTTATCTTAGATTTTTTTGTATCAATGCGTGTTTTCAATTGGTGAAAGAAAATGCGGGATTTGTGTCTGTTTAATATAGTTTCGGGCTTTGGGGAAATGGGGGAGAATTGCGGGAAATTGTGAATTATTAATAGTAAGTATTTTTAATTAAATTTGTTTTACAAATAGCGCAAATAGTATTTTCGTCTTCGAAATTATAAAAAACAAGGATTTTTATGCTTGAAAAAAATTTTAGCAGTGAAGATTTAAGGATAAACTCGATAAAAGATTTTGATATGTCTCCGAAAAAAGTAGCGGAGCGTTTGAATATCATAAACAAATTAAACAATATGAATCCAATTGTAATAAATGTTGAAAAAGATTTGACAAAAACAGAGGCGAAAAATATCGTAAAAGAATTCGGAGAAATAGAGCACTTTGATGGTCGCGCTGTTGTTTTTCCTATTGGCAGAGTTGGTGAGATAATCGGCAGTAACAGATATTTGATGACGCGCATTATTAAAAATCTACCGAATTTGTACAAAACTTCTATTAAAGCGTGGTCGGAATCTGAAATTAAATTTGCGGGACACAAAGAACACCCGAACTTTAAGGAATACCATCATTATGTGAACAAATTCACTGATGGCGCAAATGGATATTACATACGATTTGCTATTCCTGAAACAATTGACGGGCAAAACAATGTGCGAACGGCGGTTGTCAGCGATATGGAAATATACGCAAAAAGCGACCTTGTTCAACCGGCACTCGGTCACCACCGAGGGGAAGAAACAAAGCCGCCTTTTATAGATTACGGTTTGCGGGATTTTTTCAATTCTACAAACCCTAACATAAATAATATACAAACAAACCACTCTAAAAGTCAAGGGTAAATCAAAAAAAAACGCAAATCAAACAAAAACAAAAAGGCTGATAGTATCTTACGTTTCTTATTCAAAGATAAGTTCGGATTTGAGGAGTAGTAATTTCACTCCTCCGCGAATTTCACAATCTCGTTTTTTTCACTTTTATTTTTAATTCTGATTTGTCGAAAAAAAGTTTGCAGTAAATCTCGGCATTTTTCTTCGTATTCACCGCCGATGGAAATAATTTGCGGTTCGCGCATATATGCTGTTTTTGCCAATTCTATGTAATTCTTATCTGTTATTGCGCCAAATCTGCTGTTGCCTGTGCCGTAAATTATGCTTTTTATCCGCGACTGAAACACCGCCCCCAAGCACATAATGCACGGCTCAACGCTGACATAAAGGTCGCATTCGTCTAAAATCCAAGTTCCGATTGTTGTCGCCGCTTCGCGAATTGCAATAATTTCCGCGTGGGCGGTAGGGTCTTGCAAAAGCTCTATTTTGTTAAAGCCACGCCCGATTATTTCGCCATTTCTAACGACAACCGCGCCTATCGGAACTTCGTCATTAGCGAATGCTTTTTGCGCTTCGTCGAACGCCGCTTGCATATATTTTTCGTGTTCTACCACCTGAATACCAAGTCCACGGAATGTTCTAAACCTGCTTGGGCGCCGCTGTTGGCTACTGCGTAATTTACGCCGAATTTTCTGGATAGGTTCCAATTGGGGATTGTTTCTAAGTTTACGCCTACTCCAAATCCGATGCGTGGGTTGTTTTCGTCGCGCCAAGTTGGGCGGTCGGCGAAGAAATTGCGGTTTAGCAGGATGTCTCTGATTCCCGTTCTGAACGAAATTACTTTGTTTGGCGACCATTCAAAGCCATAATTCATCGACAAGGCGACGTGTTCGTAGCGCTGAAAAAAGGAGTTTATCCAATATCCGTTAAAGTCCGCGCTGACTTTTACGGTTTGAGTGTCCAATACCGTGAATTCATATTCCGCCGCCGCTACAAAGAGCATTGGCATTGTGTCCATAATCGTGTTAATAAAAAGCTCGTCTGCTTCTTTATAGCTCCAATCACTGTAAGAAAAAATGTCGCGAATACCTATTGCGCCCGTAAAGCCTCTGTGGTTTCGATATTTTGCCATAAGCGTAAGTCCGCCTATTGTGCTGTTTGTGTTTGTTTTTATGTCGCGGCTGTCGGGGATGAATGCGACAGGCATTCTGGAATAAAACCAAGTTGCCGAGAAACCCATAGACCAATTTCTTGAAATTATTGCTCCCACACCCAGTTTGAGCGTGGTATTTATGAAGCTTGTAGAATTATAGATTTCGCCTTCGTAGCGCAAACCGTCAAGGTTGGATATTCCTCTGTACGCAAAAACGCCGCCGACGCCAATTCGAGTATCGGGAATTTTATATTCCGCCGACAAAAAGTTTTCGTATCTGCCTAACGGTCTTATTGTATTGCCGAAAGAAAGTTGAAATCCCTGCACAAAACCTAATTTTGCGGGATTTATATGAGCGGCGGCGTATTCGGGATTTGCCGATACGGCATTTCCGCGCGCCCACGCCTCAGTTGTCAGAGGAATGCGCTCAAACCCACCCGAATAAGCACCAAGCCCCGCAGCATAACTTACACCACAAAGTACGCCAACCACCAGCAATGCGGTGTTAAAAATTTTAGACGCAGAATTTTTAAGCGCCAAGCCGTGTTTCAGGCAATTTTTATATTTTGCATTATTCTCACAGATAGAAATAATTCTGCGTCTAAAATTTTTAATATCGCATTGCTGTCTCATCGTGCCACCACTATCCTTCCGAATGCAGATTGCCTTCCTTCTTGAGTCGTTATCTTGAAAAAATATACTCCGGGAGGAGCTCGCCGTCCTCCGTTGTTGTTTACTGTGCCGTCCCATCTGTCAACGCGCGCGTTGGTAGAATGTACGCCATCGCTTGCCGCTTGCCTGAATTCATTCTCGGCAATTCTTACTACAAAATCCAAATTATAGTTAAAAATATCGATTGTGATACGGTCGGGTCTGTCTAATGCGTAGCGAAAAGTTGCGTATCTGTTTCTTTCTCTGTCGTTTGCGGCGAGTATCCCCGGTTCGGCGTAAACTTCTCTGAGACCGCTTCTTATCGGAATGTTTTTGTAAAAGTGTTCAAACGGCGTTTTGATAATTTCGTTCGGCGAATAAAAAATACCTCGGTTGGAAGCAAATGCTAACGAATATCCACGATTATTACCAAAAACGGCAATGTCATTTAAAATATAGTCGGGCGGAATATTCAGTTTGCCTAATCTTGCAATTATTTCTTCTTGTTGACTTGTGTTGCTTCTGCCGTTTCTGTCCCAAACACTCAATCTTCCGTTATTGTCTAATGTGTAAATAAAACCGTCGGGCGTCGTTATAACCCTCAAAATATTACGATGGCGTAAAATAGCGTCAGTTCCGCCGCTTCTGCTCCAACGATAAAGCATTTCTTGTCCGAAAATAGCGGGATTGGTGGTCAAAATCAAAATCGAGGTATTGTCAAAATCTTTAACAAATTTAATCACTTGCTCACCTTCCGCTAAATTTAATGTGCCTAAATTTTCGGGATTTCCCCATTCCCAAATTTTGCCGTCGGGCGAGACTGCAAGAAAACTTGAGCTTTGGTAATCATTACTTATAGAATTTACCGAGATATTTTCGGGAGCAGGTTTTATTTCAAAACCATCATTTCCCAAAACAGCAACTCCGCCGTCTCCAATCGCAAAGAAAAATCTGTTGTCATAAAAAAATCCGTTATAGCCAAGCAGATTGTTTTTTCCGGAAATAATAGTGTCTCTGATTGTTCCCGAGTGCAGAAAAGAAATTGTATTTCCGTGTTTTACGTTTAATCTGACTGCAAAATTATGATTGCCATCGCCAATTACGATGTTGTTTGACAGCCAAAAAAGAAATCTTTGGTCTAAGGGCAAGTCGCATTCCAATCTGTTCCATTCCCCGTCGCTTATCGTTTTCCAACTTACTCCTGATTGAGATACGGCTACAATCTGGTTATCGCTTAGCTCTACATTAAAAATTTCGCTGTCCAAAAGTCCGCGCGCCGAAAGAAAAAAAACGCAGAAAAAGATAAGCGCCGCAATTTTTTTAATCCTCATGAACTTGCGCCCCTCTCGGAATTTCAAATACAAAGACGTTGTCGTTTATTGTTGTCAAAAAAGTTGTTCTGTTGAATGTGTAGGTGCTGACATTCTGGTCACTGTCGGTTAAAATTATTCGAGTAATAAGGTTGTCGTCATAAAAAACTTCTACTCGCTCAAATCCGTTTCTGCGCGTTTCGTCGTCTTGCCATAAAATCGATTGCGGCGCGCTTCCCTGCGTTAACCGGGCGTTTCTGAGTAATCTTAAAATTTGCGTTGGAATTGTCAGGGGCAAATTCGGCGTAATTCGGCGGACAATTACTTGTCTTTGACGATTGTTGAATTCCCAATACGTAGTTCCGTCGCTGACAAATTGCATTCTGCCCGATGTTATGTTAAATCTGTCGTTTGTTCCCAAAATAATGTTTCCTCGATTTCGCGATTCTCTTTCACGAACGTGCCAAAAAGTTCTCTGCTCAAATTCAATTTCTACAGGCGAATTCAAATATTTATCCAATATCGACAAAAAGTTCGACTGCGCAAAAGTGATGCCAAACAAGAATATGATTGTCAATGTGATTTTTTGAAAAATATAAGCGTTTTTACTTCGTTTCATATTATTTTCCTCCATTAATGTGTAAAAATACATTATTTCACTGTACAATATATTATATTTACTTACAAAATATTAAAAAAGAGGCAAATTTGATACGAGAAAAGATATATATTATTGAAAATGATAAGCAGAATGCACAAAATCTGGCAACCGCAATTAAAGACAATTTGCAAATGGACGTGTGCTGTTTCGACAGCGTTGAGGAGGCGTTGGGCTCGGCGAAGACAGAGTCGCCAAATAGTATTCGCGCGCTCGTGCTTTCAATGCGGCTTTCTATGAATACCTATGCGCCGCTGGCAAAAATTCCCACAATCCTTGTTACCAATCATATTCCAATCCAAGGCAAACATTTGCTTCTGTATAATAATTTGGTTGATACGGTTGTCGGATACGGCGGCAAAAATATTGCTTATATTCTTAATCTTATTCGTCATATTTCGTCCGTTTCGCATATAAAAGTGCTTTTAATAGAGGACGACAGCGCTGTGCGAAAATTGGTGGCGCGAAACCTTGCGGCTTTGGGAGTGGGCGTTGTTGAGGCGACAAACGTGGCGGCGGCAAGTAATATTCTTGAGCGCGACGAAAAAATAAGAACAATTTTTATTAGCGGCGATAATGAAGACGCGCTTACCTTTATACGCAAGCAAAGAGAAGAGTACGGCAAGTCGGATTTCCCGATAATCGCCCTGATAAACGAAAATACACAGACTGACGAAGCTCTCGAACTGCTTCATTCGGGCGTGCTGGACTGCATTAAAAAAGAATTTGCCACATCGGGAGCGTTGGAATATTTTCAGATGAGAATAAGAACAATTCTTCGCTATGTGGTTTCCTACTTTCAAATGGAGGATATGGCGCGCTTCGATTCCCTTACAAATACTCTTAACCGTCGCAGTTTTTATGATATAAGCGAAAATATTTTTGCTAATTTCAAGCGCGGCAATATTTCTATCGCTTTGGCTATAATCGACATAGATAATTTCAAATCTATCAATGATACTTATGGACATTCCGCGGGCGACGCGACTATCGTGGCTTTATGCGGTAAAGTTAAAGAGCAAATTCGTCAATCGGATTTGGTAGCGCGTTTCGGCGGCGAAGAATTTTGCATTCTTCTTTCGGGAACAAGCGGCGAAGACGCGCTCGCAACACTAAACCGCATAAGAAAATCCGTAGAAGATACGGAGCTTAAATATGAAGATAAGAAAATTAAATTTACGATTTCTGTCGGATGCTGTTATGAAATCGCGCCAACGTTAAAAGGAATGCTCGAAATTGCTGACAGACGACTTTACATTGCCAAGAAAAACGGAAAAAACCGCGTAATCGGCAACGACGATATTATCTCTCGCTAATTAATTTCGTCGGGCAAAACTTAAATTACAAAACATTTAATTCTGTAAGCGCTTGGTGATATATGCTTTGCTTAAATTCGACCGTGCGCATAAGAGCAATTTTCGGTGAAACCCATTCGTAAGTATCAAATTCGGGTTTTGAGGTATGCACATTTACGAATTTTTCGTCGCGAAGACGAACAAGCACCCATTTTTGCCTTTGCCCTTTAAAGCCGCCGCGTTTTTTGTAAACGTGTTCGGGGAAATCGTAAAAATACTCGCCGTGAGAAATCGCTATAATATCGACTTCATCCGTTCCCGCTTCTTCTTTGAGTTCTCTGCGCATTTCCTGCTCAAGAGGAAACGCTTCGTTTATGCCGCCTTGCGGGAACTGCCAACCCTCTCCCGGCAAAAAACCGCATCTGTGGCACAGAAGCAATTTTCCGTTTTCGGGGTGCTGAACAACTATGCAAACATTTGGACGATAATCGCTTGTATTCATAATAAACACCTTTCTCAAAAGAAAAAAGAAACGCCTCGACAAATTCGCGACGTTTCTTCAAAAATTATGCAACTCAAGTTTTTAATTAAGCTTCGGTAGTTGCTTTTTCTTCCGTTTTTGTCGCTTCTGCTTCAGTTTCCGCAACAGCGACAGGCGTTTCAACCGTCGGTGTTTCTACTACAGGCGCCGTTGCAACCGTTTCTATTTTTTCCGCGGGTGCCGCTTCTGCTTTTTCTGCGATTGCCGCCGCCAAAACTTTGTCGGATTTCAATTCTTTAATTCTCGCGGATTTTCCTGTTCTTTCTCTCAAATAGTAAATTCTCGCGCGACGAACTTTTCCTCTTGTTTCAACAACAATAGCTTCAATAAGCGGTGAGTTGAGAGCAAAAATTCTTTCGACAAAAACGCTGTTTGCCGACGCTTTGCGAACTGTAAACGTTGCGCTCATACCGGAGCCGTTTTTCTTCTGAATTACCACGCCCGTGTATTTCTGAATACGGGTTTTGCTACCCTCTTGAATGCGGTAGTTTACAGTAATCGTATCTCCCGCTGAAAAATTTGTTTTTGCGGCTTCTCTGATGTAGCCCTTTTCAATCTGTTTAATTAAATCCACTTTTCCCCTCCAAAGGTACTTTTATATTTTACTTTTACTTTCGTATTTCTGCCAAAGGTCGGCTCGCCTCTCTTTGGTAATTCTCTTTGCTTCCTCTTCGTGCCACTTTGCAATGTTTGCGTGGTTTCCCGAAATCAAAACGCTCGGCACGCTCATTTCTTCAAAAATTTCGGGTCTCGTGTAGCAAGGCGCGCTCAAAAGTCCGTCGAAATGCGAATCCTTGCCTGCGCTTGCGCCGTTCCCCAACACTCCGCCAATCATTCGGCTTACCGCGTCTATCAAAGCCATTGCAGGAATTTCTCCGCCCGAAAGCACAAAATCGCCAAGCGATAATTCCTCGTCCACATACTTGTCTATAACTCGCTGGTCAATTCCCTTGTAGTGTCCGCACAAAATCACCGCTCCGTCAAGCTTGGAAAGTTCCACAACCTTTTCGTGGTCGATAACTTTTCCGTGCGGCGACATATAAATTATGCGAAAATTTTTGCCGTTATGTCTTTCTTTAGCCGCTTTTATCGCCGCTACGGTCGGTTCGGGTTTCATCACCATTCCGGGCTCTCCGCCGTAAGCTTCGTCGTCGGCGGTGTTATGTTTGTCGGTAGTGTAATCGCGAATGTTGTCGGTCTTTACTGTAATCAAATCTTTTTTTATCGCGCGAGCCAAAATACTTTCGCTCAAAATTCCGTCAAACATATTCGGAAACAAAGTCAGCACATCAAAGAACATTAAAAAGTCAGCTCGCTTATTCTGTCGCTATCCACCACTATTTTTTTATCGCCGACAATCACTTTTTTTACAATCTCTTTATTGAAGGGAATAGTTATCGTTTTTCCGTTTAAAAGCTTAACATCAAACGCGTCGGTTGTCGGATAGTTAAAAACTTCTTTCACCGAGCCTAAAACTTCGCCCGTCTCGCTTTCTATCGAAAGTCCGACCAAATCCCTAAAATAATACTCGCCGTCGTCTAACTTCGGCAAGCGTTCTTTTTCCAGATAAAGCGTTTGGTTTTTCAACAAATCCGCTTCGTCTCTGTCTTCTACTCCCTCAAAAAAACAGCGCAGATTGCTTCCGCCGCCGCTTATTTCGAGAAGAGTAATTTCTTTTGCTTCTTTTTCGACGTTTGCGACCCAAAGTTTCATCGGCAAATCGGCGTCAAGCAAGGTCTCTCCGATAACGAACAAAGAAGCGCCGCCATTTAGCCCGAACGGCCTGCCTATTGTCGCAACGGCTACAAAATCGTCCGAATTTACGCGCATAACAGTCTTACGCCGATTTAGCTTCCAATGCTTTTTTGCGCAAATTTTCAGCAGTTTGCGACATTTGCGCGCCCGCTGAAACCCAATAATCCACTCTTTCGATGTTCAATTTCAAATCCTTGGGCTCGCTAACGGGATTGTAATATCCCAAAACCTCAAGGAAACGACCGTCGCGAGGCGCACGGCTGTCGGCTGCGACTATTCTGTAAAACGGCTTTTTCTTTTTTCCGCCGCGTGCAAGACGAATACGTACCACAATAACTCCTTGTATTTTTATTTACTTTTCTCAAAAATCACGGCATAAAATATTATATGCCAACCACCGCGCGCAAGATATTTTTGTAAATTCGTAAATTACGGCACTAAGACCGAATCAAAAATCTTGCGAACAATATCTTCCGAGCTCACATTTTCGGCGTCCGCCTCGTAAGTCGGGGCAATTCTGTGCCTTAAAACATCAAAACCGACAGCCTTAACGTCTTCGGGCGTTGTGTAGCCTCGTCCGTTAATAAACGCGTTCGCTTTTGCGGTTTTTGTCAGCGCCAAAGTCGCGCGCGGACTTGCTCCATACTCAATAAGTCCCGCCAAATCCTTAATTCCCGCTTTTTCGGGTTCGCGGCTCGCAAACACCAAATCAACGATATATTCTTCCACTTTTTTGTCCATATAAATCTCTTTTATCGCCTCGCGCGCGCCGATTATTTCTTTCGCAGTCGCAACTTTCGAGACCTCCGGAATATTGCCGCCGCCCATCCGAGACAAAATCTCCAATTCTTCCTCGCGGGTCGGATAATCAACCTTAACTTTAAGCATAAATCTATCGACTTGCGCCTCTGGCAGGGGATAAGTCCCTTCCTGTTCGATGGGGTTTTGGGTCGCCATAACCAAAAACGGCTCCGATAGTTTGTACGTGGTGTCGCCGATGGTTATTTGTTTTTCCTGCATTGCTTCCAAAAGGGCGGATTGCACCTTTGCGGGAGCGCGGTTAATTTCGTCCGCTAAAATAAAGTTAGAAAAAATCGGTCCTTTTTTCGCCACAAAATCGCTGGTTTTCTGATTGAAAACCAATGTTCCTATCAAATCCGCAGGAAGCAAATCGGGTGTAAACTGAATTCTCTTGAAATCAGTGTCTATAATTTTTGCAAGGGTAGAAATTGTCAGCGTTTTGGCAAGTCCCGGCAGACCTTCAAGCAAAATATGCCCGCCCGAAAGCAGAGCCACAAGCATTTTGTCCACCATATCTTTTTGCCCGACAATTACCTTCGCCATTTCTTGACGAATTAACGTTGTAAAAGCGCTCTTCTCGCGAATTTGTTCATTAAGTTGTGTAATATCCATACAGTTTTCTCCTTAATTTTGCGGTAAAAATAATATTTGTTTTTACTGGAGAGGGGAATTATTTGAAAAATGCGAAAAATAAAGCATTTTAATGAAAAAATCGGATATAACCGATTTTTGTTTGTAAAATAACATAAATTTCGGATATAACCGAAACTTTTTTCGAGGAGAAAAGAATGCGGAATTTAGCTGAAAATAAAAAAAACAAGGATACCTGATTGGGTATCCTTGTTTGCTATATAAAACAATTACGCTCTCTTTCGCACTACCCAGTCTTTGTGAATATCGGGAATATCCTCCAAAAGCTGTATTGTCTGCGGGCTTTTGGGGTTAAGCGCAACATCGTCGGGGGTACCGTGTTCGACTATTTGTCCGTCGTGCATTACGAAAATTCTGTCGGAAACGTAATACGCCAAACCAATATCGTGCGTGATAAATACTATGGTCATATTCAACTCTTCTTTGAGTTTCATAAGATAGTCCAAAATATTTGCGCGTACGCACGCGTCCACCATCGAAGTCGCTTCGTCGGCAATAAGAACTTGCGGTTTTAAGGCAAAAATTCTTGCAAGAAGCATTCTCTGCATTTGTCCGCCCGAAAGTTCAAAGGGGAATTTCTCTTTAAGGTCGCTCGGCATAACGTTTACCGCCAAAAGCGCTTCGTCAACCTTGTCTTTTATTTCCGCTTTGCTTGGTTTGTTATATAAAACCTTGAACGAATCTTCTAACTGCGAGCGAATAGAGAAAAACTGATTGAACGCCGAAAACGGGTCTTGGAAAATCGGCTGAACTGTTTGCCAATGGTCGCGCTGATTGGTTATTTTTTTACCTTTGTAAAGTAATTCGCCTTTTGTCGGTTGTAAAAATCCCAAAAGATGCTTTGCTATTACAGACTTTCCACAGGCGGAACCGCCTACGATGGTTACAATTTCGCCGTCTCCGATTTCAAAATTCAGTCCTTTTAGCACAGTATTACGCGTTTTACCTTGCCCGAATTCCTTAACGAGATTTTTTGCTTCAAATATATTTTTATTTGGCATATTCACACCTCACTTGACGATTATCAACGATACGAATTTCCTGTTTATTCTTTCTGCAACTGTCGGTCGCGTATTTGCAACGCGGCGCAAAACGGCAACCCTCAATTTTGTCGGCAAGACTTGGGGGAGCGCCTTCGATTGCTTCGGGTTTGCGTTTTCTCGCGCCCTCTTCCGCCGAAAGCATTGCGCTCATAAGCGCTTGCGTGTATGGGTGCTTCGGCGAGAATACCAACTGCTCGCTTGTTCCCAACTCTACGATTTCGCCCGCGTACATTACCGCAATTCTGTCCGCAACGTGGCGAAGAAGCGGTAATTCGTGCGTTATGAATATCATTGTTGAGAAAACTTTTTTCTCTAACAAGTCGAAAATAACGCCGATAACTTGCTTTTGCGTTGTGACGTCGAGCGCGGAAGTCGGCTCGTCCGCAATAACCATTTTCGGGTTAAGCAGGGTCGAAATTCCTATTACCGAGCGCTGTTTTTCACCGGGGGTTAAGGTTACCGAGTAAGAATTAAGCACTTTTTCGGTGTCAAGCCCCAAAAGTTCAAAGCGATTGTGAATTCTCTGATACATTTCTTTCTTGCTCACTTTGCCTTTTTCGTGGCTTTTGAGAACGTCCATCGCCAAATCCTTAATTTTTCTTGTCGGATTAAGCGCGTTGTACGCACCTTGAGGTATCATCGAAATTTCGCGCGCAAGGACGTTTTCGCGGATGTCTTCGAGCGAGCGTTCCAAAAGCGGCTGACCGTTTACGAAAAGTTCGCCCGACGTGTAATGCAGAGGCGGGATACACATTCCCGAAAGTCCGCTTACAAGCGTTGTTTTTCCGCAGCCCGACTCGCCTGCAATACCAAGAATTTCGCCTTCCTTTAATTCAAAAGAAATATCTACCGCCGCGTGGACTTTAGAGCCGAAACGGGTAAGATAGTGAAGGGATAAGTTTTTTGCTTCAAATATTGGCATAATTTTCTCCTATTTCCGTAAAGCGGGGTTAAACACACCTTCCATCGAAGTGTTAAGTGCGTAAAGTGCAAATACTATTGAAGTAATGAGTACGCTTGCCGGAACAAACGCCCACCACGCTCCATCTCCCAACGCTTCGTTTCGCATTGCGTCGTTCATAATTATTCCGAGCGACACGCTGTCGTAAGGTCCAAGTCCGAGCATACTTATAGAAGCTTCCTGCAAAATTCCGGAAGCGACCTGAATGATAAAGACCATAAACACGTACGAAAGCAAATAAGGCAAAATGTGTTTTGTAAGGATGCAGAAAGTATTTGCACCGTTTACTCTTGCCAGATTTATATGCTCCGAACTCTTCAGCGACGAAGTTTGCGCCCGCACCGAACGAGCAGTCCAGGGCCAAATCGTAAAGCCGATTATAACCGCAATCAGTTGCAACGAACGTCCGTCTTCGAGTGAAGAAGAAATCAAAAGAAGCACTACAAACGACGGTATTACCAAGAAAAGGTTGGTCACCATATTGATAAAGTCGTCGATAAAGCCGCCCTTAAATCCTGCGTAAACGCCCAAGAATGTTCCGATTGTCGTTGCGATAATTCCCGCCAAAAAGCCGACAAACAGCGAACTTTGAAGCCCTGCAATAAGCATAGAAACCATATCGCGCCCCAAATGGTCGGAGCCCAATGCAATTCCTTCGCTCGGCGGAGAGTATGGCAAATGCCTTGACGCCATATCCATACTCGCAAAAAGCGGTCCGAGCAACGCTATCAAAATAGTCAGAAAGAATAGCCCTACGCCAAATACAAATGCCGGCTCTTTCAGTAAGTTTTTAAGTAGTTTCATTTTACACCCCCGACGACAATCCGGCTTTTACTCTCGGGTCGAAGAACCCAATGAGCAAGTCCACTATTAAGTTTGCAATAAGAACTGTTATCATCACAAGCAACGCGCCGCCTTGAATAAGCGGGTAGTCGTTGTTTTGCACTGCGCTCAAAAGCGTTGAGCCAAGTCCGGGATATGAGAAAATCATTTCGGTAATGAGCGCGCCGCCCACCATCGTTCCCAAGCCCAAAGCCAAACCTGTTAATTGAGGAAGCATTGCATTTCTGAAGATATACATCAAAATTCTGTTTTCCGAAACACCCAAAGTTTTTGCGTATTTTACGTAGCCTGTTCCAAGTTCGTAAATACCCATAGTTCTCATACCTGTCGCTTGACCGCTCGCAAAAATCGGGAAAAGTGAAAGGAAGGGGAGCACGTAATGGAATGCCGCCGAAGAGATAAACGCTATGGAGAAACTCGGTATGACTCCCATTGCATAACCTCCGCTTGACGGGAAAATTCCAAATCCTTCCGCAAAAACATATACCAAAAGCATACCGAATGCAAACATCGGAATAGAGTTTGTTAAAAGCGCGCAAGGGAAAAGTATTTTGTCGAACATTCCGCGTTTATACGCCGCCAACACACCCAAAACGTTTCCGACAATCCAGCCGAAAAGTATTGCGGGGAATTGAAGCGCGATAGTCCAAGGAACTGCGCTCGCTACAATTTCGCCGACCGATTGCGGGTAGCGAATGAGGGACGTTCCCATATCTCCGCGGGAGAGCATTACCAAATATTGTATATACTGCCCAAACAGCGAGCGACGAATTGGCACTACTGAAGACAAAATTTTGTCGTTTGCTTCTTCGGGAAGTTTTTCGTAAAGCACTTCGCTTCCCGCCAAGAAACTGAGAGTTCCCATAATATCGTCGTTAGAACCGCTTGAAACTCTTATGTATCTTGGTTGTTGAACGTCGCCGTCCCACTGATACAGATTAAAATTGCCGTCGCCGTCTCTTACAAGATACGCCTCGTTTATGAGTGCAAAACCGCCGAGTTGGTCGCGCAATCTTTCCGCGTCGCCCGTGTAAACCATAACTCCTCTGTTTATTGTAATACCGGGGAGCGAAAGAATGTCGGTCGCGCTTAATTCGGTTCTCATAAAGTTTTCAAGTCCGGTTGCCGACAAACAAGGGAAATTTCCGTCTTGGTCGGGTTCGCTTTCAGGACAACCGCCCCAAAGGTCTATCCAACCTGGAAGACCAAAGCCTCGTTTTTCGTTCATCAGCCTTAACGCGCTTTGCAGAGCGGGAAGGTTTGTAATCGTAAATGTGGAATTCCATAATTGCGCAAGCGTATCGGGAAACAAAACTCCGCTTCTTACAAGTGTTTCCAAATTTAACGGCTGATTATTCGCGTCAACCAAAAATTCACCCGAAACGGTTACGGCTACTCTTCTTTGTTCTACCAAGCCGAACTGTTTCATATAGGCGGTGCGTCTCTGCTCCGCCTGTCTTCCTACCGCCCTCTGTTGGCTCATTATCAAATCTATCGGGTCTGCGCCGAAACGCGGCAAAAAGAAGTTTATGGTTACCGCGACCAAAAAGGTCAGGAAATACCAAATTCCTCTCTGCAAGATAAATCTGAGCGTCGGATAATTCTTAAGCATATATTATCTACCTCCTGTCGGAACAATTTCCCAAAGCATACGCGTTCCCGCAGACGCAACCGGCATTCTCGGCGGTGCGTAAGGATTACTCTCGGTCGGAAAGTTCGTCCACCATCTTGTGGAAAACGAATAAAACTCTTCCGGTCTGTAAACCACGGGGATAGTCGGCTGTTCTTGCATAAATATGCGGTTCAGTTTTGTATAAGCTTCTTTTAGTTCTGCTTCGCAATTCATTAAAGGAATTGCCTGAAGAAGCGAATCGACTTGCGGAATGTGGTTCGGCAGACTTGGGTCGTTCCAACGTCCTGCGTTGTTTTGCATTCTCTGACCAATCGGTCTGAAGTTTCGGGTGCTCATAACCACTTCAAAACGCGCCCAAGGCGTTGATTTTGACCGCATTGAAGCAGGCGTGTCAAAAAGCAAATCGAAGTCGCCCGTTTCTTTTACGGAAAAGTAGCGCGACGCGTCCACAAAATTGGGGCGAACGTCTATACCGACCGCGCGCATACCGTCAACTGCAATCCGAACGACCGACTCGAAGTCCGTCCAGCCCGAAGGCGACATTATGCCGATTGGCGGAACAGTGTCGCCGTTTGCGTCCAAAACGTGAGAGAGGTTGCCTCTTCTGTCCCATACGGGTGTGAAACCGCCGAGTTCAAGTTCTCTTTTTGCCGCTTCGGGGTCAAATCTTGTTGCGCCGTATCTTTGAACGTCGTCTTCATCGAAGAATTGCGCTTCCGCCGAAAAAGGCATAATCAAACCCGACTGTATTTCGGTCGAATATCCCGAAACCGCCAAATTTCTGACGTCTTCGTAATTTATGGCAAAAGCCATCGCCCGTCTGAAATGCTTGTTATTAAGCGGGAACTGGGTCGTATTTATGATAAACATCGGAATAGCGCCCGGTTTGTAGAACGGAGGACCGTCAAACCAAGTATGCACGGTTTTGTGTCTCCAAACTCTGGGTATAAAGTTCGACGAAATATCCAAATCGCCCCGTCTCAAAGCTGTTGAGGCGTGCTCGTTTCCTTTGAAAATCGGGTGGATAATAAATTCGGGAGCGGGCAATCTGCCGCCTCTGAGCGCGTCATTACCCCAATAATCGTCTCTTCTTCTTATAACGATTTTCTCATTTGAGTGCATAAAGTAGTTGTAGGGTCCGCTTACAACCTGCGGTCTGCTCATCGGGTCGCGGACAACGTCGGCAATTCTTCCGCCCGCGGCTCTCAACAGCGGTTCAAAAACGTGTTGGGGCCAAATCGGCACGGTTGAAATCAAATCCAAAACCGAAAGCGGATTGTTTCTGTCTTCTTTGTCCACCCAAACAAATACGCGCTCTTCCATTACAACGTTTATTGAGTCGCCGTTTTCGTTTCTGACGGTTGTCATTACGGTATCGACAGTCAAATGACTTATTACGCCTAAAATATAACTGCAAGGCGCGTCCGAATTTGTAAGGTTAAGATTATAGGTAAAAAGAACGTCCGCCGAAGTGAGGCGTCTTCCGTCGCTCCATCTTGCCGCGGGGTTAAGTATTACCGAAACAAAATCGTTGTTTGATTCGTCAATTCTTCCGATTAACGGCTCAATTTCGTTGGTCATTGAGTTGAATACGGTCAGTTGCTCGTACATCAAATTAAATTCGGGGCGAATAGGAAAGTCGGGCCAGCTTCCCAGCGGATTGAACGAGAAAGGCGTTCCCCATTGAAAGCCCACCAAAAAGAGCGTTCTTTCTCTCGGTAAGCGCGCTATTGCCGCTTCTCTTTCGTTCATTGCCGAGTCGTCGGTTTCCGTAAAGTTCCACGCTTGAGCAAGCGCGTCGGACAGTGTTGTTGCTGTCGAGCCGCTTTCAGTTTTGCAAGATGTAATCAGCAAAGCCGTTGCTAAGGCAAAAATCAGCGGATGTAGTCGTTTCATATTGTATTATAACTCCCTTCAAGTTTTGAAAGTTTCCGTCATTAACGCAAAGAATATAATTTATGCAGAACGCTTTTGCGGATTATTTCGTGTTTTTTTGTATTTTTTGCCAAATCTTTGTAAAATTGCCGCATTGTTTAATTATCCTTGTAATTGTTGTTGGAAAATTAGAAGATATTCGTTTTGCGGCGCCCGTCTAAGTCCTCGTCTGAGCCATCTTCGGGCATTTCGCGTATCGCCTGTTGCAGAATAAATATTTACCAGATTTACATAGCCGTCTGCTGTGTCGGAACGTCTTCCCGTTGCATTCTTATATGCGGAAATCGCCCTTTCTATTTCGCCTCTTGAGCCGAATATCGCGCCCAGATTGTTCCAAGCTCTGTGAAATCTTCGGTCTTTCGCCAAAACTTCTTCGTAGAGCTTGACGGCTGTTTGCAAATCTCCCGCCAAGTGGTATTCTAATGCAATATTAAAGAGTTCCTCTGCTGTTAAAGCGCGGCGTTCTTCGGCTGTCGCCATTTCTTGCGCGCGTGCCGTCTGTATTTCCTCAAGCATTTCTAACGCTGTTTGCGATGGAATTTTTCTTTCTAATATAGATATGGCTTTTTCGATTTGGTTGTTTAGGACTAATATGTATGCGTAAAATTCCCAAATATCTTCGTTTGCAGGGTCTGTCAAGTAGGCGATTTCAAACAAGCGTTCCGCCTCCATAGTGTTTCCCGCTCTGAAATTGAAAAGTCCCAGATTGAACCACGCCAGAGGATAGTCGGGGTCGGTCATAGTGATATTTCTCCAAATTCGCGCTGCCTCTTGTTCGCGTCCCGTACTGAAATAAACAACGCCGAGGTTGTTTCGCGCCTCGCTATATATAGGAATTATTGTGCCCGCTTGTATGAAAAGGCGCTCGGCTTCTTCAAAATCGCCGCTTTGCAAAGCGTCAAGCCCTTTTTCATTTACGTTGAACGCTTCTTCCACACCTCTGAAAATCGCAGATGTTAGAGGGTCGAGATTATTCAAATCGATGTGCAGTTCCCCCGAGAATGCGAATGTGCAGAACAATGAAAAAGAAAAAAATAAAGAAAATACTCTTTTTTTCACAAAAACCTCCCTTTGTATGTTTGGCATAAAAGTATTTTGAATACTGTTAGCTTATGTTTTCTATGGAATAAAAATAATTTTTGGCAAGTGTGGGGAGAGGTTTTTAGAATGAATAGGAAACTTTGGAAAAAATTAGTGTCCGACAATGATGAGGAAATTCAAGCAATCCCTCTGATGAATTTTAAATTGCATTTATCTCGAATTGCTTTGTGTTTTATCATATTCATTGCCGCAATAACAGGCTTTTTGCTTGTTAGTCAAATGTATGTATTTAATGCATTGGGCTTTGCGACGGTTATATTTTTGGCATTGGGCGGAATTTACGTCTCTTATTACAAAGCCAGATATTTCAGGTGTTTGTTTTTATTTGTACCTATTTTTACTCTTGTCGTCGCTAAGTTTTTCAATAGTTGTTTACTTAATGCGTACGGGGATGCTTTTTCAGCGTATTATATTTTACAGATAGCTCTCGGTTATTTTTTATGTTCGTCAAAAGTCGGACTTTTTTATGCAGGGATAACTTTGGTTGCGATTTTTGTCCCTTGGGCTGTTAACGATTTTTCGGCGCAAATATTAGGCAAATTTCACGCAATTCTTCTGATATTTGTTTCGGCAGGCGGCTTTGTTATTTCAAAATACTTTGAAGCAGACTCCTTAAACAACGAAATCAGAAAAAACACCGACGAGCAGACAGGGCTTTTGAATGCCAACGGTTTCATAAAAGAACTCAAAAAGGCGATTTCAAACGGAAAACAGTTTTATACGGTTTTATTTGCTTTCGATAAATTTAACGAGCAATTCAGCGACGACGGCAGTGAAAGCATTCAAAACTCAAGCGCCGATAAGTTCCTCAAAACGGTTGCCTCAAGATTGGTTTTGGTGCAGAAAAGTTTTGCACACTCGCGCATTGCAAAAGGTAAGTTCGTTTTTATTTCCACCGCCGAAAACGCCCTTGTCCTGACGGCGCAATTAGAAGAATTTGAAAAGGATATTGACAACAGATATTTTGAATTGCATAATCTGCCCGACGGTAATACACTGTCGCTTTTGAGCGGAATAGTATGTTTTCCCACTCAGGCGGAGGACATACCGCAAATTTTGAGTTATGCCGAAATTTCGCTTGAAAAATCCAAGTCCAACAAAAACAACGTGAAAAACGTATTCTTTATGCGAGAATATCTTGACGACAAAAACAGGCTTTCCACAATACAAAAAGACCTTTTTACAGCTTGTCTCAACGGCGAATTGCAGGTTTATTATCAACCGAAAGTATCTCTTGTGGACAAAGAAGTGACAGGGATGGAAGCGCTTGCGCGTTGGACTCACCCAAGCGTCGGCTACATACCGCCAAACGAATTTGTAGAAATCGCCGAAAAAAGCGGACACATACTTGCTTTGGGCGAATATGTTTTGGAGTCGGCGTTTTATCATATAAAACAAGTGCATAAAATTTGCAATAATGATAGCATAAATATTTCTATAAACATTTCGCCAACACAGTTGTTGGAGTCTAATTTTAAGGAAAAAATACTCAACAGGGCTAAAAACTTTGGCGTTGACCCGTCTGTGGTTTATTTGGAAATAACCGAAGGAACAATGCTGAAAAGCGGTGCGCAGGCAATACTTCAAGGGCTCAAAAACGAGGGCTTTAACCTTTCGCTTGACGACTTTGGTACGGGCTATTCTTCGCTTAACTATCTTCACAAATACAGTTTTGACGAGCTTAAAATCGACAAAAGTTTTACCGATGGCTTAATGCGCGGACGAAATGAGCGCAAATTGTTCAGATTTTTGATTTTGCTTGCAAAAGAACTCGGAATGCGCACTGTTACCGAGGGCGTAGAGGACGAAGTGCAAATTCGCCTTCTGAAAAATCTGGGCGCCGAAGAAATTCAAGGTTGGTATTATTCCAAAGCGTTGCCGAGTTTTGACTGCATAGAATACATACGAAAGTTCCGTTTCACCGACGACAACGCGGACGGAGACCCGAACAGTCTCGGAATAGCAGGCAGTTTTTCGGTAGTCGATAATCTTAAATACGAATAACCCATAAAACTCGAATTCAGGCGGCAACGGCAAAAAATGTCTTTGAATTTATATCTTGATTACAACGCGGCGACTCCGCTTGACGAAGACGTATCAGCCAAAATGCTTGCGCATCAAAAAATATTTGCAAACCCCGCAAGTTCACATATTGCAGGGCAAAAAGCAGCAAGTTTACTCGAAAATTCCCGCGAAATAATAGCCGATTTTTTGCAGGCAAAGCAACACGAAATAATTTTTACAAGCGGCGGCACCGAAAGCAATAACACGGTCTTGTGGCAGATGCTCACCAACAAAAAACTCAAAAAATTAGTAATTTCTTCTGTCGAGCACCCCTCAATCGACGAATATGCCGATTTTTTAAGCGAGAAGCAGGTTGAAGTTGTCCGAATACCCGTAGATAAACAGGGCTTTGCAGATTTGGATTTTTTGGCTCAAAATTGCGACAAACAAACGTTAGTCAGCATAATTTGGGCAAACAACGAAATCGGCACAATCCAAGATGTTGCAAAAATTGCCGAAATCACAAAAAAACACGACGCGCTTTTGCATTTCGACGCAGTTCAGGCGTTCGGGAAATTGCCGATTTCGATGCGCGATATTGCCGCGGACTTTTTAACATTCACAAGCCACAAGGTTTACGGACCGCGCGGGATTGGCGGACTGTTCGTGCGTGAAAATACGCCTTTTTTTCCGCTGATTATGGGCGGTGGTCAAGAGGGCGGCTTTCGTTCGGGGACAGGTAATCAGATTTTGGCGTCGGGTTTTGCCGAAGCGGTAGAAAAATGCAAGGCAAACTTCGGCAAAGAAGAAAAGGAAATTTGGGCGTTGCGTCAAACATTAAAAGAAAAATTAACTGCAACAATCGGTGAAATAAAATTTAACGGTGCGCAAGAAGAAGGAAAAACACTGAGCGGCACATTGAGCATAACGCTCCCCGACATCGAAAATGAAATCATTGTTCTTCGGCTCGATAACAAGGGAATTTTTATTTCGAAGGGTTCGGCGTGTTCGTCTCAAAAAGTGTTTGCAAGCAGTGTTTTAACGGCAGTGGGACTTAGCGCAAGAGAGGCGGCAAGAACCATTCGGGTGGGGCTCGGTAAAGATACAAAAATCGAAGAAATAAATCTGTTTCTGAAAGAAATGTCAGAAATTGTGCAAAAAATTCGCGAAAGTCGAATTTCGTTGTGAGAATATATTATTTTAGTGCGGAGAAATGAATTTTAAGGAGAGTTATTGTGAATGCTGCTATTATAAACCCGTTTATCGCCGCGACGATTGACACGTACAAACGAATGCTTTTTGATGACGCTGTAAAGCCGGGCGCGCCCGCACTTAAAAAACAACCGTACCCGAACTACGACGTATCTACCACGATAGGGCTTTCGGGTAAAGCACAAGGAATGATCTCTATAGCATATTCTTACGATGTCGCTATAAAAACAATTTCGGCGATGGTTGGCGGCACGATTGAAAAAAACAGTCCCGATTTGGCGGACGGTGTCGGTGAAATCGTAAATATTATAGCAGGATATGCAAAAAAAGACTTAGTCGAATATGCGCTTCAAATATCGCTTCCGAGCGTTATCAGAGGTGAACACTTTATTACAACGCCCAGCGGAGTTCCGTGTATTATTGTTCCATTTGAGAGTAAATACGGGAAATTTATTATGGAAGTGGTGTTGGTAACAAAATAATAGTGGAAAAAATCGACTTTACAATTGGTTCCATAACTTTCAGCAGCGAAGAAACAGGGTTTGCGGTTGTCAGCGGGCATTGTGAAAAAACGGGGCATATAAAACTAATCGGTACGCTTTCTATGCTTCACACAGGCGAAAAAATCAGCGCCACAGGGAAATTTGAATACAACGACAAATGGGGCGAACAGTTTAAGGTAGAGCGTTTTGAGTATATAAAGGTAAGCGGCGCCGAGCAAATAAAAACGCTTTTGTCGTCGGGGATAATAAAAGGCATTCGCGAAAAAACCGCAGAGCGAATTGTGGACTTCTTTGGCGAAGACACCATAAACATTTTGGATAACACCCCCGAACGATTGAGTGAAATCCCGAAAATCACACAAAAAACCGTGCATAAAATAATCGAAGCGTGGTCTGATAAACGCGCGCTCGTGGAACTAACAAGATTTCTGCATCCATACGGAATTGCGATGTCTTTTGTGTATCGCTTATACAAATTGTACGGAGCAAACGCAAAGGCGGTGATTTCGCAAAATCCATACACCTTAATTGAAGATATGCGCGGCGTGGGCTTTTTGAAAGCAGACAAAATCGCGCAGGCAATAGGCTTCACCGACGATTATCGTCGAACGCGAGCCGCAATTATGCACACCCTGCAAAAAGCCGAAGACGAGGGCGACGTATATTTGCCCAAACAGGAAGTTTTGGCAAAAACCGCCGAATTGGTAAAAAGCGACGAAAGTCAAGTTCTTTTTACTCTTGACCACCTGATTAACGAAAAAATAGCCATTGAATACGAAGGCGATATTTACAGCAAAATTTTGTGGTGCATAGAAACCGAATGCGCTCGCCTTATTCGCAAAAGAGCCGAACAAAAAACCGAATGTAAAGAAGGCGGCAAAGAGGTAGTGGCGTGGGCGCAAAAAGAGTGCGAAAAGCAAGGCATAGTAGCCAATGCCGAGCAATTATCGGCGGTAGCAGGCGCGGTTTTGTCGAAAATGTTTGTGCTTACAGGCGGACCGGGAACAGGAAAAACCACAACCCTTAAAATGATAGTTCGCTATTTCAGAGAAAAGGGGAAATCTGTCGTCTTGTCTGCTCCGACAGGTCGCGCCGCTAAAAGAATGAGCGAGGTTATAGGCGAGGCGGCAAAGACAATTCACAGGCTTTTGGAGTACAAGGTTATTGAGGGCAAAGGCAAATTTACCCGAAACGAAGGCAATCCGCTTTCGGGCGACGTTTTTATTATCGACGAAATGTCAATGGTGGATTTGCGACTTTTCACCGCTTTTTTACGCGCCGTACCGAGTGATGCGCACATAATTCTTGTCGGCGACATAAATCAGTTGCCGTCGGTTGGGGCGGGTGCGGTGCTTGAAAGCATAATTGATTCGGGCAAAATAGTAAACGTTATGCTTAAAAAAGTGTTTAGGCAAGCGCAAAACAGCAGAATAATAACCGCGGCGCACGAAATATGCTACGGAAAAATCCCGAGTTTTCAAAATGCGCAAACCGACAATTGCTTTTTTATTGTAAAAGAAACGCCTGCAGAAATATTTGAGACTACCATCGACCTTGTTTGCAGGCGCTTAGTAAATTCTTACGGCTACGACCCCAAAAACGATATTCAGGTAATAACTCCAATGCACAAAGGCGAGGTTGGTACGGTAGAATTAAACAAAGAATTGCAGAAAAAACTTAATCCGCATCAATATCTGCAGAGTTTCGGCGAGCGCAGTTTTGCTGTCGGCGACAAGGTAATGCAAACAAAAAACAACTACGACAAAGAAGTTTTTAACGGCGACATAGGCGAGGTAATACAAGTTTCCGACGGATTGGCGGTCGATTTCGGCGACGGGCAAGTAGTGGAATACGAGCCGCTCGAAACTCAGGAATTAACGCTTGCCTATTGTATAACAATACACAAAAGTCAAGGCTCGGAATTTAGTGCGATTGTTATTCCGCTAACAACTCTGCATTACACAATGTTAAAAAGAAAACTGATATACACTGCGCTTACACGCGCGAAAAAATTCTGTGTTTTCGTGGGGACTTACAAGGCGCTCTCCATAGCTGTGCAAAATTTTTCGCAAAACAAACGCCGCTCACATTTAAGTGATTTTATAGTGGAAAATATCGATAAAAAAGTGAAAATAGAAGAAACCTCCGCATACGAAATCAGCTTCGACGCGGAGTGATTACTTCACGAGCGGTTAGTCTGCCCGCCCGAAATCGTCTTGATAGCGCATAATGTCGTCTTCGCCGAAATATTCGCCTGTTTGCACTTCTATGTAAACAAGCGGCTCGCTTCCCGTGTTCATAATTCTGTGTTTTTGTCCTCTGCGGATGTCAATTGTGTCGCCGTATCGAACGTTGAGTTTTAGGTTATCCAAATCCATAAAGCCCTCTCCGCCGACTATCGTCCAAAGTTCGTCGCGTTTTCCGTGCGATTGAAGCGACAGTCTTTTCCCCGCTTCTACCTGTATTTTTTTTACCTTAAAGTTCTGTGTGTCTTGCAAAACTTCGTAATGCCCCCAAGGACGTTCTTCTTTGTAAAGTGTCATTTTTTCTCCTTTTTTTACGAAAATACTACTGTGCGGTTTTTATCGGTTAATACTTTTCTTTGTATGTGCGCGCCGACTGCTCTTGCCAGAACGCGCCGCTCTATGTCTTGTCCAGTGGTAATCATATCATCCACAGAATATTTGTGCGTTATCCGCTGAATGTCTTGTTCTATAATCGGTCCCGCGTCTAATTCTTCGTTTACGTAATGACCCGTTGCGCCGATAATTTTCACACCCCGCTCAAACGCCTGATGGTAAGGCTTTGCTCCCGGAAATCCGGGTAAAAACGAATGGTGAATATTGATTATGCGGTTTGGATATTTCTCAATCATTTTCGGTGGAATTATTTGCATATATCGCGCTAAAACGATAAAATCAATGTTGTGTTCCTGCAAAATTTGCATTTGCTTTTCGGTTTGCTCTTCGTAATTCTCTTTGTTGACAGGCAAGTAAAAATAGGGGATACCAAAGCATTCCGCTTCTTCGCGCAAATCTTCGTGATTGCTTATTATGAGCGGAATATCCACCTCAAATTCTTTCGTTTTTACACGGGAAATTATGTCGAAAAAGCAATGTGCGTATTTTGAAACGAATATTGCCATTCTTTGTTTGTCGGCTGATTTGTGCAGTTCCCACGACATATTAAATTTTCTCGCCGAATCGTTTTTGAAAATCGTTTTGAAGTCGTCTAATGCTACCGAAAAATTTTCCAAATCCCACTCAACCCGCATAAAGAATTTTTTATTTTCGCGGTCGGTATGTTGGTCAAGATAGACGATATTTGCCCCCAAGCGTGCCAAAAGCGCGGTAATATCGGCGACAATTCCGTCTGTGTCATTGCAGGAAATTAAAAGGACTGCGGTATTCTTATATTTCATAGCGACTGTCGCCTCCCTCTTTGCGTTTTTTATCGGATGTATTCTTAACTTTGGCGATGTTAATTGTTTTCGTCTTTTTTAAGAAGAACGGAATTATTACAACTCCGATAATTACCATTGCCACGCACAACATTTGTCCGCGCGAAAGCCCAAGTGCGTTTAGTCCGATGTGTGCGTCGGGTTCGCGGAAAAACTCTATGAAAAAGCGGATTATTCCATAGCCTATAAAATACAGCGGCATCATAATTTTTTTGGACGGCGCCCAAAGTTTGCGAAGTAAAAGCAGTATTAAAAATAGCGCGAAACCTTCGCCGAACATCTGAAAAAGTTGCGAGGGGTAGCGTAAATTTGTCGGGTCGTCGGGAAAATACATACCAATCGGCGACGTGGTTATACGTCCGTATAATTCGCCGTTCATAAAGTTGCCGAAACGTCCGATACCCTGTCCGAGCGGCACTGCCAAAAATATTGCGTTTACACATTCTCTGAAATCAAGTTTTCTCATTATCATATAAATTGTGCCGAATAATAGCCCGCCGATAACCCCGCCGTGGTACGACATTCCCGCAAGCCCTATGAATTGCCCGTTTGCAAAAGGAATGAAAATTTGGTTTAGATTTTGCGAAAAATGCCCCCAGTTATAAAAAACAACGAAGCCGAGCCTTGCTCCAACCAAAAGCCCTATAATTCCCCACATACACAAATTTTCCATCTCATTTGAATGAACACCCGCAACTTCACCGCGGCGACACATTGATTTTAACAGCGAAATTCCGGTTAAAAACGCCATTATATACATAAGCCCGTAATAGCGCACAGCAAAGCCCGCGCCCGACGGCTCACTGCCGAACCGAATAATTGTCTCTCCGAAAAGCGTAATAAAAGTCGGGTCTAATCTAAGTGGAAGAGTTTGCCAAAATGTAATAAAATCCATATTTTCCTCATTTCTTTCTGCGTAGTAGCAGTTTTAGGTAAAAGATAGGGTTAAGCAAGCGTTTTCGTTCTTTCTGTGAAGCGACGGCGGCGGCTATTTTCTCCATTGTTTCGCTGTTTTGCGCGGCAATTCCGATTACAAAATTTAGAAGCCAAACGCTTTTCATTTTATTTACTATTGCCGAAACGCGAAATTCTCTAAGCAACGGTTTTACGCAGATTTTATGAAACATTGCCATTGTTCTTGCTCCAAAATTGCCATTTTCAAACGCCGCTTCTATTACCTGTGCCGCTTTTTGTGCCGAAAACATTGCGTTGCCTACACCTTCGCCCGTAAAATGCTCGGTAAGTCCCATTGCATCGCCGATAATTAAAAGTCCGCCTTTTGGAGGAAAAACTTTTGTGCCGCCCAAATTCAGATACGCCGCGCTTGGCTCCGTAAGCGGTTCTGCAATCTTAAATCTGTCGGAAAATCGGGGCGATGATATAATGTTTTCCAGTTCTTTTTCGAGATTTATTTTGCGTTTTCGTCTGATTTTGTCGGGGATTATGAAGCCCACGTTTGCAATGTCGTTTGCTTCGGGGAATATCCAGAAATATCCTTCCACTATGCTTTTTACGAAGTGCATTTCTATCATATTTCCTACACAATCCACTTGCTTAAAGTGTCTGCGTATTCCGACAACGCACTTTTTGCCGCTTGGGTGAGCATAATTTACGGATTTTAGAATTCTCGGGAAAATTCCACAGGCGCAAACAACTATTTTTGCTTCAAAATCTATATCTTTTTTACTGTCTTTTTTATTTGTAATTACACCACTTACCTCATTTTTGGAATTGAGCAGAAATTTTTTTGCCTCAAAGTTTTCCAAAACTTCTATGCCTGCTTCTCTTGCTTCGTTTATAAGAAAGTTATCGAAATAAATGCGGTTCAGAGTGTAGCCTTCAACGCCTTGTGTTCGTCCCAAATTTTTGTAATTTATCGGAAGAATTGTGCCGTTCGGGGCAGAGAATATGACGCCGTCTATTTTGTTTACGGGGCAATCAGCGAGGAATTTTTCGTAAAGTCCCAATTCTTTGAGGATGACTAATGTTCGGGTGGAAAGCCCGTCGCCGCAAATTTTTTCGCGCGGAAAACTGTCTTTATCCAACAGCAAAACCGAGCGCCCTTGCTTTTTTGCAAAAAGCGCCGCCGTAATCCCCGCAGGTCCCGCACCTATGATTATAACATCGTATTTTTTGGTATCTTTGCTCATTTCCTCAAGTTTGCCTTTATCGCACCGTAGCCAATCCGCCAATAAAATTACCTTTAGGCTCTTCTTTCTCTCTGCCAAAAGTAAAAAGCAATGCGAGTCCCGTAATAATAACTCCACCGCCCAATATCATCATTTCCATTACTCAGTTCCTTTCAAAATAAATCCTATAATAAGTAGAGCAGCTGTTAAAGCCAATCCCCAGCCGATATTAAAAATACTGCCGTCTCCGTCAACAGCAACAGTAATAACTGAGCCGACAAAAGCAAGTGCGCTTATATTAAAGAAATAATTGCTTAATGCTTCTTTTCTTCCTTTATGAAATTTCATAGAATTTTCCTTTCTCGTCATAGAAAATACTATTTGGGCGATGGTCAGGCGATATTCACTACTCTTTTTGCAGAAATTTAATGTTTTTCATAGGAAAAAAAATGCGCGTGTTCGCACGGCGCATTAAAATCTAAGTAAATTCAGAACACTGCCGCGCATTACGTTTCCTTGGGTTAGCATTGAAACTGCTCCTTGTTGCAGAATTTGTCTTCGGGTAAGGCTCATCATTTCGTCTATATCGTTTGCTCCCAAAGTATTTTGTTTTTGCTCCAAAGACGTGTTTTGCTTTAGTGTGCCGAGGTTGTATTGCGCGTTAAGACCAAACCGGGTTCCTGCCAAATGCCCCATAAAATTTGCGGCTTGTCCGATTTTGTCGTTAATTGCGTCAAGCGCGTCTTCGCGGGTTGCGAATGTTGAAAAATCAAAGTCCGACATATCTACTATTTGGTTTCCTGTAAAAGAAACAGTCCAAGTCTGAGTGATGTCGTTGGGGTTATTTCTTATTTTGATGAGTGGATTGGCGCTACTGTCTTCGAGCAGGCGTCGTCCGCCGAAAACAGTATGCTCAACCGTGTGCAGAACAAGCATTTTCAGGTCTTCGATTTGCTGTGAGATTTGTGTTTTTTCGTTATCGCTTATGTTTGTCGAGAAATATCGTCTTATCAAATCACGCATACTTGTTAGGTCGTTGTGAATTTCCGCCATACTTCCTTCTGCGACGTCCAAAAGCGCTGACGCCTGTTGAAATTCCCGACGAATTCCGTCAAGCTGTCTTGCTTGAGCGCCGAGTGTTTGTCCGCGAAAGAAGTCCACCGCTCCGTCCGCAGGGCGTGTAATATTAAGTCCCGAGGCAACGGTACTCATTTGTCCGAGCATTGCTCTGTGATTATTTTGGACGAACGCGGCTATATTGCCGAACGTAGTTCCGCCTGAAATTGTATTCATAATAACCTCCCTTGTGTGTATCTGCCGCAAACTTCCCCAAGTTTAGCGATAGAAAACAGTTTTGTGTGCGTAGCACACCCGAAATCCCGCACTTCCCCAAGCGCGAAAATTCGTCCTTTTAAGTCCGCAACACGTTCCCCAACGCATTGCGAACTTTACAAAAAATCCTAATTAAATTAAGCGAACAATCTGAGCATAGCCGTCTGCGAAATATTCGCCTGAGACGCCATAGCAACAGTCGCCTGCTGACGAACTGCAAGCGAAGCCATTTGAGCCATTGCTGACATTTCATCAACTGCGCCGATAGCTTCCGCTGCTTCTCTATTTGCTGCCATAATGTTCGAGTTAATCGTCATTTGACGACCAATAACAGTGTCGAATGCTCCAGCTTGTGCTGATACGGTTCCCCAAGCAGCAATTGCTGTATCAACATCCGCTAAAGTGGTTGCATCTGTAAGAGCCGTTCCAGTTGGAGTAGTGAAAGTCATAGCAATTTGTTGTGTGGCTCCTGCACCCGTACTTATGTTTCTTGTCGCCATTATATCAGCTATACCACCAGTATTGTTGTTGTTGGTAATCAAATTGCCAATTTGCGTTCCTAGAACATTCAATCGTGTATTAAGTGCCGCGCTATCTGCAGTTGGAACATTTGCGCGTTGCTCTATTAATCCTCTAAATTCTCCGAGAAGTTCCAATGCTTCGCCAGCAACTCCTCTTACTATTTGCGCTTGCTGTCTTCCGATAACCAATTCGTCTTGCATAGTTTGCCGTCCCGAAACATCGGATTCTCTCCGATTAATTCTCATAAAACTTACAAAATCATCACTTGGTCTCGCGAATCTTCGTCCGCTTGCAACTTGCCCCATAACATTGGATAACTGTTGCGATTGTTGCCTAAAAAGTTGAGACATATTGTTTGCCGTTGAGATACTTGAAATCATAATGACCTCCCTGTTAATGTGTTTTTTTAACTTCCTGTTAAAAGTCTCCCGCTCTCGTTTCTTCCCCAAGAATTTGAGCGCGGGCTTAACTTCCCCATCATTGTTATCGGCAGGTTTTCTGAAAACTTTAGCAGAAAAATGAAAAAAGTGAAAATTTGTTGTTTTTGTTTTTTGTTTTTGTGCGGCGCAGTGGCGAAATAGTATTTTTGTTGGTGTTTGCTTAAAATGAGGAGTTAAAATTGAAAAATTTTACAGAACGGACATCGGATTTGATGTTTGACGGTTTTAGGGCTTCAATTGCGATAGTTGTTTTTGGCGGTGTGTTTAAAATCGGTGATGTTGCAGCTATTTCAGATGTTGGTTTTATTGCAGCTATCGTGTTTGCAGTTTTTAGTTTGGTTTTTGGTTATTTGTGTGATTATCTTTCACTGAAAGGCGGTAAAAATGGATAATGCTATTTTCTTTTTAGGTTTTGCTATTTTGCTTGTCGCGCTTGTTGGCGGCACGCTTTCAATAATAGAGTATAGACAAAACGTTCGCGGCATAAACATTGGCGGCGGTTTGATGCCTGCGTGATTGGCGACTTAAAGGCTGTATCGCTTTGAAGTGGTAAAAACGCCATTTTTTGTTTGCGCATATAGTATTTTACCTGCAAAAAGGAGCAAAAATGAAAACGTTTGAAAGTTTGTTTGAAGAACTGAAAGAAAAAATTGAGAAAAAAGACCCGAATTCTTCTACTGTGAAGGAGTTTGATAAGGGCGTTCATTTTATCGGAAAAAAGATAGTGGAAGAAGCGGCGGAAGTTTGGATGGCGAGCGAATACGAAGGAAACGAAAAAACCGCCGAAGAAATGTCGCAGTTGATTTATCATATTCAGGTTATGATGCTTGCAAAGGGGCTTACCTTAAACGACATTTATAAATATTTATAAGAAAAGAGAGGCAAAAATGCTTAAAATAGCAATCCCGAACAAAGGCGCGCTGAACGAAACGGCGCTTGACATAATAAAAAGAGCGGGCTACAAATGTCAGGTTTTCGGGAAAGAATTGGTCGTCCGCGACAGCGAACACGAGATAGATTTCTACTTTTTACGTCCGCGCGACATAGCGGTTTATATCGGCAACGGAATTATTGACTTAGGAATAACAGGGCGCGATTTGTCGATGGACAGCAAGGCGAAATACGAAGAAATTCTGCCGCTGAACTTCGGAAATTCGCGATTTTTTTACGCCGTTCCCAAAGACAGCACACTTACTCCCGACCAACTTAACGGCAAAAGAATTGCTACCTCGTATCCCGAAATAGTAGAGCAGGATATGAAAAAACGCGGCTTTGAAGCGCAAATAATAAAACTTGACGGCGCGGTAGAAATTTCCATACAATTGGGCGTTGCGGACGTTATCGCAGACGTTGTAGAAAGCGGGCGAACGCTTGTAGAAGCAGGACTTAAAACGGTTGGTGAGCCGATTATGCAGTCAGAGGCGCTTGTTATTGCGCGCGACAAAAGCAAATTAGATAACCCCGCGGCAAAAATATTTGTAAAGCGTATCGAAAGCGTGATTATCGCAAATCAATATGTTATGATAGAGTACGACATTTTCAAGGAAAATATGGAAGCCGCAAAAAAACTTACTCCGGGGATTGAGTCGCCGACCGTTATGCCGCTAAGTCAAGACGGCTGGTTTGCGATAAAATCAATGGCGAAGTCAAAAGGCGTAAACAAACTTTTGGACGACTTGCACGAAATCGGCGCAAAAGGAATTATTGTCAGCGAAATTAAGGTTTGTCGGTTGTAAGAATATCAGCAATTCGCACGCTTGTGTTCCCGTCGCCGTAAGGACTTTTTTCGCAAGTCATTGAGTTTCGCAGATTTTCGTCGCATAAGACGGCGGATACTTGCGAAACAATGAAATTCTTGTCGGCGCCAAGTATTTTTGCAACGCCGCTTTCAACGCCTTCGGGGCGTTCGGTGGCGCTTCGTAAAATAAAAACAGGCACTCCGAAACTCGGCGCTTCTTCTTGTATGCCGCCCGAATCGGTCATAATTATATATGATTTTTCCATCAGATACATAAACGAATAATAATCGACATCGCGCATAATTCTTATGTTGGCAGTGCCGCCGATTATCGGTTCTATGGTCTTAATAAGCACGGGATTTGGGTGCAGAGTTATCAAAAAATCAGTATTTTGATGTGTTTCGGCAAGGATTTTTATTGCGTTGTAAATTTCAACCAAGTTATCGCCGATGTTTTCGCGCCTGTGCGTGGTAATAAGGACAATTTTTCGTTCGTTGTCGAAAGGATAGCCCTTTTTTTCTATGTTTTCGACAATGTAATCCTGCAAATTTTCGCTTGAATTTATTCTTTTTCGCATTTCCAAAAGTGCGTCAACTACCGAATTTCCGACGACAAAAATTTTATCTTTGTCGATATTTTCCGCAAGCAATGAAGCCTTGCTCCTTTCGGTTGGCGCAAAAAGGAACGAGCTTACGGCGTCAATCATTTTTCGGTTGCCCTCTTCGGGAAACGGTGAATAAATATCGTTTGTGCGAAGCCCCGCCTCAATATGTGCAACTTTTATTTTTTGGTAATACGCCGCAAGAGCCGAAACAAATGCGGTTGTGGTGTCGCCGTGAACAGCGACAATATCTGCCGCAAATTCCTTGAATACATCTCTGAGCCCAAGCATTACCCGCGATGAAATATCCGACAAATCCTGTCCGTGTTTCATAATATTAAGGTCGAAATCTGGCTTAATATCAAAAACGTCAAGCACGCTGTCGAGCAGTTCGCGGTGTTGTCCGCTGACGCAGATTTTAAGTTCGACGTTTTTTCGCTTTTTCAACTCCAAAATAATCGGCGCCATTTTTACTGCTTCAGGGCGTGTTCCGAAAACGAATAGTATTTTTTTCATAATTCTGCTTACCTTTTAATTGTAATTTAAGGCAAAAATACTATTTTGGCGGTAGCAAGCGACGAGAGTTTCCTCCTTTTTCTTTCTTTTTTAATGAAAAACAGTTAATCGGTAACAATCCGCGTTCTGAAAATATCAAAACAGGGAAATTTACAAAAGAGAGTTTTATTTTTATGAATAAATATTTGTTTGCCATCTGGATTTTCATTATTCCTTTTTGGGTTTACGCGCGGCAGTGGACGCTTGAAGAATGCGTAGAACACGCGCTTGCCAACAATGCCGCAATTCGTCTGCAAATCCAAAATTTAATCGCCGACAGCGCCAGATTATACGGTGCGTACGGAGACTTTTTCCCTGATTTGTCGGCAAGCGCATCGAGCGGTGTTTCCGCAACGCCTTTTGTAAATGACCGCGACCCGGTTGCAAGCATAAGCGTCGGAATTTCGTCGAGCGTGGTAATTTTGGATGGTCGTCGCAGAAGAAATCGCCTTTTTTCCGCCGAAAAAACGCTTACCTCCTCCGAAATCTCGCTTGAAACGGAAAAACAAAACATTATTTCCTCTATAACTCGCGCATTCATCTCTCTTTTACAGGCGCAGGAGATACTGCAAAACACAAAAGGCGCGGTTGCACTTTCGCAAAAACAAATGGAGTTTCAGCAAAATCTTCAGGAAATCGGCAAGGCAACGCAACTCGCATTAACCCGAAGCCGAGCACAGCTTGCACAAAGCCAACATTCGCTGACAATCGCGCAAAATAGCTTTAATAACGCAGTTTTAGAGATGAAACGCCTGCTCGAATTAGATTTTGAAAGCGATTTCAGCATAATTCACCCCAATACGGATTTTGAAACACGTTCGGGTTTGTCGCCATCGCAAATTTTTGAGGATAACAGAGATATTTTCTTCTCAATATCGTCAGCGGAAGTTGCGGTAGAAATTGCCGAAATATCGCTTGCGCTTGCTCGAGCGCAAAAATCACCGACGCTTTCGGCGGGCGCGGGTGTTTCGACAGGAATGAGAACAAGTACGCCGCATTCGGGCGACAGGCAATTACGAGAGGGCGTTTCGCCGAATGTTAGTTTGAACCTGAGGGTGCCTATAATTGACAATCGCTCTGCAAGAACGAATGTCGCAGTCGCGCAAAGCAATCTTAATCGCGCCAAAATAACGCTTGAGCGAACAGAGCGAAACGTCCGCTCCGAAATCGAGCAACTTGTGGCGGACATCACAGCGTCGCAGTCGCGTTTTGCCACCGCCCTCGAGCGATTTGAAGCCGAAGCCGAAAATATGCAGACAGTCGATGAAATGCGAAATATCGGAAATATTACCGCGATAGATTACGCCTCGCAACAGAATAATTTTCTTTTGGCGCAATCCGAACTCACGCAGGCGAGATTTTCGCTTATGCTTTCACAAAAACTTTTAGATATTTATTTAGGTTTGCGATTTGAATAAAACAAGTAAATCCCCGGCAACATAAAAATAATACTGTTGCAAAGAAGCAAGATGTATGACGCTACAAAAACAGTTTGCTCTATATTTTCATAAGAAATAAACGCCGAAATAAATAACGCAAACGAAAATTCTCTAACGCCAATCGCCGCAACGGTAATCGGAATAAGCGGCATAAGGCAATACGCACTCGCAACAGCAAAAGACGCTTCTGTAAACGAAATCGGAAGCAAAATACTAAACAAAATCGCACCTTGGACAACTAAAACAACGTGTTGGAAAAATGCGGCAAGCAATATTTTGTATGGTTTTTTCTTGCGCCAAATTATTAAAATTGCGATAGTCGCAACAACGCCCAAAAAGCCTGCAACGCTCAGTATTTTGTCTGCAATAAGAATAATATCGGGGGAGTTTTGCGGGTAGTTTTTCCAAAGTCCTACTAAAAAAAGCGTAGTTAATGCGACAATTCCGTCAATTAAAACAGCATAAAGTCCGCGTTTTTTTGGAGTGTTTTCCAAATAAAATATTTTTGCCAAATCGCCGCTTCGGGCAGGAGAAACCGTTCCTAAAAACTGTCCGATAAAATACGATTTTACAACGGATTTTATACTGCAAGAAATATCCGCCGCTTTGAGCGAGAAAAACCATCGTAAAAAAAGCAGAAATTGCTGTAAAAAACCGAACGAAACCGCAATAAAAAACACCAAACCGAGATTGCCGATTTGAGGAAATTCATTAAAATTCACGGTTTTATTTACAAAATAAAACAAAAAAACAGTTGCGGCTATTTTGGCGGCGAGGATTATGATTTCATTCTTTTTCATGGATTTGCTTCCTTTCCTTGCGCAAAAATACGTTTTGCGCAAATGAGAAAGAGAGACGACCTACACAGGCTCTTTTATTTCTCGATAGGCGACATCGTTAGCATTCACCAAAACGACTTTTCCGTCTCGCATAAAAACAAAATCTTCGCCATTTCGTCTTTTTTCATCAATCAATTTGTTGAACGAAAGGTCTAAACCGTAAGATATTTTTTCTTGCAAAACATCTTGACAAATATCATTTGTTTGTGTCATAATACGCCTCCAAAAGGTTGTGTTTTTCTCGATTTACCACGATTACCTCGCCTGTTTTAGACATTTTTTTAGCAATACACTCCGAAATTCCGTCTGTGTTGTCATAAATATACAATTTATCCACTATGGGAATGTATAATTCAAACAGATTTTTTATTCCGCCGAGGTATCTTCTTTCAATTACGTCGTTTTCGATATTGTGTCCGCCCGATTTTACTCTTTGCGCTACCCTGTTTTTAGCGGTTTCTACGCTTTGAAGCCAGAAAAATAGTAAGGTTGTCAAATATCCGTTATCTTGCGCGGTTTTTATTGTTTTTGTGAAGAGTTTTGAGGCAAGAGTTGTTTCAATAGAAAATGTTTCGTTTTTTGCAAGGAGTTCTTTTATTCGTTTCAGCATAATTTTGCCTGCTGTTGTTGCGACGGACGACGGATTAAACGGAGATATTCCTTTGGCTATTTCGTCTGCATTCACAAATTCTTTGCAATCAAGGATTTTGGGAAGAACGGTAAAACTTGCGGTAGTTTTCCCTGCTCCGTTGCAACCGGCAATTATATACAACGATTTTTGCTGTGTTTGTTCCAAATTCATTTTTTCTCCTTCTTAGGAGTATAAAATACGTTTTGCCATCACTCAAAATTATACTGAACCCATTTTACTTTTTTATTTTTAACGGCGTCGCGCAAAGTTTTTTCGTTTTGATTTAAGGTTTTGTTTTTTCCGCTTTTTACCTCAACAAAAACGATTTCGCTGATATTGTTGTCGCTTATTCCCTTAAAAACAATAAAATCTATGGGCTTTCCCATAAAACGACATTCCGAAATATCGTAAGGAAAATTAGGCAATAACGGCGCGATTTGTTCGGAAACTTGCCCTTTTATAGTTGCTCGTTGGCTGTTAATTCTCTTTTTTATTTCGCTTTCGATTTCTTGTTTTCGTCCCCGCCAATTTCCGATTTTGAAGACAAATACGGCAACTGCGACGAGTAGAGCAATTACTATAATCCACTGAGATGTGGTGAAAACACTTAAAATGAATTCCATCATTTCTCCTTTTCGGTTATTTGTTCGTTTTGCACAGGTTGATTTTGAGGCAAATTTCGTAATCGAGCATTAGCAAAATCTATAATCTGTTCGGGATTTATTGCCGCTCCGCGATGTCTGATTTCAAAGTGCAAATGCGGCGATGTAGAACGTCCTGAATTACCGAGCAATCCTAACGCTTGACCAGCTGAAACGTGTTGATTAGGCTGTGCCAATTTATGGGCAAGATGAAAATAATGTGTTTCTACCCCGTCGTTATGGCGCACAACTACATAATTTCCTGCCCCGTTTCGTTGGTAGCCTGTTCTTTGCACAGTGCCGTCAAATATACTTCGCACCGTATCGCCCGTATTGCCGCTAATGTCCACGCCGCGATGCATTCTTTGCCGTCCCGAAAACGGGTCGCGCCGCATTCCGAAACGCGAAGTTATGCGCCCTCGATACGGCATAGAAAAATCGCCGCTTTGCGTTCTGACAATCTGCGCCGCTTGTTCGCTATTGATTGGTTGTGCGCTTCTATTGTCGGGTGTTCGCGGTTGTTCTGCTTCTTGCCGTAGCGATTGCAAGAACGATTTTGTTTGAATAAGAATATCATCGGCGATGTCAAGCACGTCGTTTATTCTGCCTATATGAGAGAACCAAAAATACGCTCCTGTTAATATTATGCAAATTGTCAGCAGTGATTTCAATTTTTCTCCTTGTTTTTGAGGTAAAATACGTTTTGTGCATCCAATCCGCAGTTATTATTGCTCAAAAATAACCCCAGGGATTTTTATTCTTGTGTGATTCCAAGTGCGCGCCCATAGTGGTATAGTCTGGTCAACATCTTGTAGTTCAACCACATTTGCCGATATCCATCTGTAATTAACAACATCACCGCCAAAGTATCCGCCATTCAATTGAGCGCTAAGTATTATTTGATTGTTGAATGTTCGCCAAGAACCACTGCTTCTAATTACCCAGCCTCCTGCAGATCGATTAAACGCAATTTGCAAAAATCTACCATCCGCAAAAAAGACAAACCCCTGCGCCCAATTACTGATACTGCCAGATATAGGCTCTATAGTGCCACTTTGTACCCACGCTTCACCAGTAGCGTTTACCAATCTGCTATCTCGTTCAGGATTCCATTGGGCGAACATCGTAATATCTCCATTGACAGTATAAAAACTTCCGCCGCTTCCAAATCTTGTTCCACCCGATGGCGTTGAAAACCAGCCACTGAGTATATGACCGCTTCGTGTCGGTGTAGGTAATGTTATTTGTGTTCCGCTTGCTCGTGTTATAGAACCGGCATTTGTTCCACCTTGCGAGTTAAATGTAATAGTGAAGTTTATAGTCCATTGCGCAAAAAGAGTAATGTTTTCGATTATTGTATGCGGTGAAGAAACTCTCGTTCCGCCGCTTGCTTCTGTAAACCAACCGTTAAATGTAAATCCGCTACGAGTTGAATTAGACAAAGTTATCGAAGTGTTTTCAGCGCGTGTAATCGAAGCCACATTAGAGCCTTCTTGCGAGTTAAAGGTGATTGTGAAATTTTTTGCCCATTGAGCAAACATTATTAAATCTTCGGTAATGGTAAAGTTGTCGGTTCCGCCGCCGTATCTTATTCCGCCTGTCTCTATGCTATACCAGCCCATAAATGTATATCCGTCTCGTGTCGGATTTGGCAAAGTTATTCTTGTATTTACTTCTCTTGTTATTGGCGAATATTCTGTTCCACCTTGAGAATTAAAAGTAATCGTAAAAGTTGGTATCGCTGTCCATTGGGCGAAAAGAGTAATGTTTTCGGTTATTGTATGCGGTGAAAAGATGCGCGTTTCACCGCTTGCTTCTGTAAACCAACCATTAAAAGTAAAGCCGGCGCGCGTAGGATTTGGCAGATTTATATTAGTATTTACTTCTCTTGTTATCGGTGCGTGTTCTGCTCCACCTTGTGAATTAAAAGTGATTGTAAATGTCGGTATCGCTGTCCATTGCGCAAAAACGGTAATGTCTTCCGTTATTGTGTGCGGAGAAGCTATACGCGTTCCATCGCTTGCCTCGGTAAACCAGCCATCGAAAGTAAAACCGTTTCTTGTTGGAGACGGTAAAGTTATACTTGAACCTACTGCTCGTGTAATCGGAGATACGTTTGAGCCGCCTTGTGAATTAAATGTTATTGTATAATTTTGTATCGTCCATCGAGCAAAAAGCGTAGTGTTTGCGTTTACCGTAAAAGGTGAATTTACTTCCGTTCCGCCTGTCATTGCTGTAAACCAACCGTTAAACACAAATCCATCTCTTGTCGGTATCGGCAAAGTTATAGATGTTCCCGAATTTACCGGTTGTGATAAAAGATTTACAATTCCGCCGTTTGCGTTAAAATTAACGGTGAAAATCTCTATCCATCTTGCATAAAATCTTGCGTCCGATGTGATATTTTCTATCGGAAATTCTGCCGCCGTGTTAAAATCGGAATCTCTATACCACCCGCCAAACGCAAAACCGTTTCTTGTCATTGCGACAGGTGCGCTTATATTGCCGCCGTGCTGTATTGTTGTTTGCGTTGGGCTTGGACTGCCGCCGTTTATGTTCCATATAATATTGTATGTTTTGATTGTCCATTGCGCAAAAAGCGTTATTCTTTGAGTAATAGTATATTTATCTCCGCCATCGCCAAGTTTTTGTCCTTCCAAAGCATTAGAAAACCACCCGTCAAAATTGAAACCCTCGCGTACCGATGTCGGCAAAATTATATTTTCGCCACTTTTTACAATTTTAGTTTCAAAATTCTCTACTCCGCCTCGCACATCAAAAGAAACACGATAAAAATCTACGCCGTCTGAACCGAAATTATCGCTGCAAGAAATCACAAACAAAACAACAGCAAAAAACGCTAATAAAATCAAATTTTTTTTCATAATAATTTCCTACCTTTCTTATCTTCGCGATTTTGTTAAAGTGTAGCCGATACTCAGCAAGTAAGTCGCATTAAATTCGCTTTCGTAAATGAAGCGATTGTTTCCTACATCGAAACTTACGGGGTTATTTTTTGTTCCGAGCAAAAATCTGTTTGTTATGTCAAAATTGTGATTTCTGCCAAACATAAATTTCCAAAAAACTCCGCCAAAACTGATATTGTCTCCTGTTGTGGTATCGTAAACTCGCCCGTCTATTCTAAAACAAAAAGAATTTTGAATATTGCGATACCCTGCGCTCACTCCCAAAGCATTTTTTACAACGCCGTTTTGATTAACCGCGCCGCCTACATTAACTAACCCGCTAAAATAAAGCAAGTGATTACTTAATTCTGCGCCGCCGTTAAATTCACCGCTGAAATAAAGACCATTTTGAGTAATTAGTCCAAATTCGAGTATGCCGCCTCCGCTCATTACTGTGTTATTTATCGTAAATTCGGGACGAATTGAAAGCAAGAACAGACGATTATTTGTTTTCGCTTCGGCAGGTGGCGGCGCTGTTGGGCGATGACGGTCTGCAAAATTTTGCAATTCCGCACGTGCGTCAAATTCTCCCGCTGTTCTTCTTCTGTCGAGGTCTTCAAAGGCGCGTTGTTCGGGGCGTTGTTGTTGCGCTCTTGCCGCGTCGAGTTCGTTCCAAACGCTTCTCGTTTGCCTTGTAGTTTGTGTAGTCGGTGTTGGTATATCGGCAACGGTTCTTCCTGTTTCTTGCCTTAAATTGTTTTCGGCGATACTGAAATCATTTTGGGCAATTTCTACTCTTCGCGTTGCGGATTGCCAATTTTCATTTGCTGTTCTAAATTCTGCCGATATTCTATTGTAATTTTCGCTTGCCCTGTTTAGGAGTTGTCTTTCGTTTTCTGTTCTTTGCGCTCCTATATCGGTATGAGAGGTTGGCGCATTTCGAGCGTTCTCAAATGCTTGTCGAGCAGAACTTCTTTGTTCTGCGGCTTCTTGTAGTTCGCGCTCCAATCTATCTCGCTCTATTCTTAACCGTCTTTCATTTCCTTGCTCTTGCTCTAAAGATCGTCTTGTTATTATGACCGCTTGCTCCAATTCCGAAATCCTCTGCGCTCTGGCTATACTGTCGGCGCGCACTCGTTCAATAAGCGCAATACTATCCGCCCTTGCTCGCTCAATCAATGCAATACTGTCCGCCCGCGCTTGTTGGCGTTGCGCCAAAATACTGTTCAAGTGCTGAAATAAATCAGCCGTATCGACAAGCATTCGGAAAGTTGCGGAAAAAACCATTGCGCCGTCGGAGTTCATAGCAAAATTCTCGGTATTCGGAAGAATATTCGTCTGAACTCTGCCGAGAGTATAGGTTTTTGCTTCTTCGATAAAATCCTCTTGCGAAATTCCGTCCACGTCTCGTCGCACCATTCTTTGTTGTGCTTCTACCAAAACACCTAACTGTCGCAAAAGATCGCCTTGCGCTTCTTCAATTGCGGCAGCTCGCGCTTCGTGTAAACTGTAGCCACCGCTTGCTATGTATGTATGCGGCACAGTAAATTCGGCAAATTCGGCAATCCGCCCAAATATCGAAACGGGCAATAAGCAAACAATAAAAATGTATAGCGCAAATGCTTTTGTCATAAACAACCTTCCCGCCGCTTTCGCGGCAAAGTTAAACAATTCAAGCAATAAACAGCGGAAAGGCTGTTCTGCCGAAATTCATATATTTTGTCTGAAATACCGAATACGCCTATGTTTTAATTAGAGAAGGCTGACAGAACAGCCCAGACGGACAGCCCATCTTCTCTAATTATCAATAGAGAATAACATAAACGAAAAGCAGAAAAAATCCTACCTCTCGGTATTTCAGACGTAGGGAAAATACATTTTGTTTGCGGTGGTTTTCGGAAGTATTTGGGATTTGGTGAATTTTCTATTATGCAGGGCTATTTTTGATTACGCCAATCGCGTTCCCTCTACCACAAATTCGTCGGGTCAAGGTCTATTTTATATGATACATTTGCGTTTTTACTCTTTTGCGGCAGGTTTTTGCGTAAAATTTCAAGCGCTTCACAAAGCGTTTTGTAGCTCGGCGATTTAATTAGCATTACAAAATTAAATCTGTTTTCTACTTTGAAGACAGAGGATTCAACGGGACCTAAAATCTTTATTTCTTTGGTGTTTTTATGCAAAAACTCGGCGATTTTATTAGAAAAGTTTTTAGCATTTTCTTCGGTTTCGCCGGTAATTTTTATTTTTGCAATTTTTACAAACGGCGGAAAACCTACTCTTTTGCGGCTGTCTATTGTCGCGTCAAAATAGCCCGTATAATCGTGTTTCTGTGCGAATTTTATTGACGGCTCTTCGGGCGAAAATGTTTGAATTATCACAAGTCCGTCGTCGTCCGCTCGTCCTGCGCGACCTGCAACTTGTGTCAGTAATTGGAACATTTTCTCTCCTGCGCGAAAATCGGGAACGCTCAGTCCGATGTCCGCTTGTAAAACGCCTACGAGTTTAACGCCCGCGAAATCCAGACCCTTTGCCACCATTTGTGTTCCCAGCAAAATGTTGTATTTGCGTTCGGCAAAATCTTCAATGATTTTTGCGTGTCCGCTTTTGCTTGAAGTGGTATCGGCGTCCATTCGCAAAATTTTTGCCTCGGCAAAAAGCATTTTCAGTTCGTCTTCTACTTTTTGTATGCCGAACCCATCGTATTTAACAGTCTCGTTTCCGCAACTTTCACATTTGTAGTTCGGGTTTTCGTAGTGTCCGCAAATGTGGCAACAAAGTTTGTCGCCGTTTCTGTGATACACCAAACCGACCGAGCAACGAGGGCAGAATTTTACCTGTCCGCAACCATTGCAAACTAGATTTACCGAATAACCGCGTCTGTTCAAAAAGAGGATAATCTGCTTGTTTTCGTCAAGGCATTTTTGTATATTTTCGCGCAATTCGTCTGAAATTATCGCTCTTTTTCCGCCTTTTGTGTTTTTGAGCATATTTACAATTTTTACATCGGGAAGTTTTGCGCCGATATGTCGATTAAGCAGGTCTATTCGCTCGAATTTTCCGATTTGGCAGTTGTAAAAACTCTCGAAAGATGGCGTTGCGCTACCCAAAATAATTTTTGCGTTTTGCAATTTTGCTCTCATAATTGCGGTGTCGCGGGCGTTGTATCGCGGCTCAGGGTCGGTCTGTTTGTAGGACGCATCGTGTTCTTCATCGACCACAATAAGTCCGACGTTGTCCATCGGTACCAAAATTGCGCTTCGCACGCCTATCAATAATTTACGCTCGCCTTGCATAATGCTTTCTATTGCGTCGCGCCGTTCTCCCGCCGACATTCGACTGTGAATTACCGCGCAAGCCGTTCCCAATTCTCTCTCGAAGCGCGCAATTGTCTGGGGAGTCAGCGAAATTTCGGGGACTAAAATTATTACGGATTTTCCATCGCTCAGTATTTTTTTTGCTACTTCTGTGTATATGTGCGTTTTTCCGCTACCTGTAATTCCAAAGAGTAAAAACGGCTTAAATTCTTGCGTGTTCAGTATTTTATGGACTGCATTTTGCTGTTCTTGCGAAAGTGTTATTTTTTTATCGGCAAAATCCAAAGCCGATACGCCTGCTTCGCGGTAAACCTTTTCTTTTTTTGCTTCTATTTCGCCTGTTTTTACCTTTTTTTTGAGTGCGTAATCGCTTAAATTCAACATTTCTTTTATTTGAGTTGCAGTAAAGCCCGCTTCTTGCGGCATATTTTTTACATAGTAAAGCGTTATTTCTTTTTCGTTTTTATTAACGATATTTTTGTTTAGTGCGGGCTTTAATACTTTGCCGAAAGAACACTGGTAAAACGTGGCTATCCACTGATAAAATTTTATAATATATTCGCTTTCGCCTCCGCCTGCGCTTTGCCTTATGCTCTCTATTTCTTTCAATTTTTCTATTTGCGAACTGTTTTTCAGCCGGATTACGAGCCCATACATTTTTTGGTTTCGGAAAGGAACTTTTACGCTCATTCCGACTTTTATTTTTTGCTGAAAATTTTCGGGAACAATATAGTCAAATACACCGTCAACAGCTATAGGAAAAACTATTTCGGCGAACATCTTTTATTTATTGCCGGCAGAAATGAATTTATCTAAAGTATTGCCTAAGCGGCATTTTTGCGTTGCGCAACGAGCGGCGTATTCTGCAGCTTCTGCGGGCGTAGCTTCATTCAAAATCGCCGAACAAAATGCTCCGTTAAAGACTGCGCCCGAATACGAAAAATATCCGTTTTCAAGTTTATTGACATCGACAAATTTGGGAGGCGCGTTTTTTCTCGTTCTTTCGTCTTTATATCCGCAAATCACACTTTCGCCGCCGTTTCTGATAATGGCGTACTGCACGTCTTTTTCGAGCAAATCGTACATAACGTCAACCGGGTTTTCTTTTCCGAAAATAGCCTGCATTTCACCGCTTGCCGCTGTTATCGAAAAAATATCTATAAACGGCAAAAGCATCCAGATTGTTTCGCGAAGCTGTGGCAGTTGATGTCTGTGCAGACGAATATTCGGGTCAAATGCTACCGAAACTCCGTTATAGTGTGCGTGGTGGAAACTTTCAAAAACCAGCGACCTTGCATTTGGCGACGAAAGCGTAAAGGCTGATGATGCGTAAATCATTTTGCAGTCTTCTATGAGTTCTTTGTTTACTCTCGGACAAACGGCGTCCGCGTCCTCAAATGCAGCAGGACGATTATAGAAAAATTCGCGCCTGTCGTTGTCTTTGTCGCATACGATTTCGATGCCGTTAAATCCGACTGCCGACGAACAATATTCCATGTTGATTTTGTGCTTTTCGAGCGAACTGCGGATTAGGTTTTCATAAGGGTCTTTGCCTATAACCGAATATAGTCCGCTCGAAAATCCGTGCGCCGCAACGGTTGCCGCGACAAAAATATCGCTGCCGCCAACGCTCGGATTTTTCAATTCCGCCGTCGATACGTCGCCGTTTTCTATGGCATACTGTATCATCGGCTCTCCAAAAACCATCAGGTCATATTTTTTTTCCACAAAACTCTCCCAAAACATCTATATCGTCGGCATTTTTTATTACGCAAAAATCATCGTTCGAAATCGTAAGCACCGCAGGTTTTTTCGCAAAAGCGATAATGTCGGTAGCGGCGTATCCGACTTTCGGCGACGGCTCAATTTCGCTCAAAATAATTTTTGGCGGCGTGGCATAGTCGGGCAAAACGATATTTTTGAGTAAATTTATGTCGAACGCATAAAATCCCGTGTTGTAAGGCAAATATTTTCCGCTTTCGTTTTTGATATTATATGTATCTGGCGTGCGCACTTCTTTTTCTATAATTCTGAGGTTTTCGCCTGCCAAAACGAATGTGCCGTAAGGGTCTTTTTCGGGAAAATTTTCGCGCTGAATTCCAATCCCCATTCCGTCAAAATTCTTTCCCGCAGACGCGATTATCGGCAAAATTTCTTTAGAATAAACGGCAGTTCCCTGCAAAACGATAATTTTTTGAACGCCTTTTTTTTCGAGATTTTCCAAAATTCCGCTTTCCTTTAATTTTGCAATCGGTCCGCCCGTTTCGTCGGGGTTTGTTATAGGTTTTCCGTTTTCAAACACGATTTTGTTGTCGGAAGTCAAATGCAAACGCTCGTTTTGAGCAATAATTTCAAGGTTTTTTACGCCGAAATTTGCATTCTCTTTCAGGATTTTCGGAATTAAAATCTGAGTATCCGAGCCGACAGGTCCCGTTGTTAGTATCACGGGAATTTCGCAGTTAATTTTTGCGATTAAGCGCAGGTTTACTTCGAGCGCGCCGAATTTGTAAGCGGTATTCGGGATAGGAAACGTTGCCTTTGTGAAATCTTTTAAATCGTCGTCGGAATATCCTTTTTCTTTAAGCGAAACGCGCAAACGCTCGCCTTCGCCGCCCGCCATTATCAGAAAAGCGCAGTTTTTCATATCCTGCAAATCCACGGCAACCTGCGAAAAGTCCAAATGTTGAGGATACTTTACTCCAATCCCAGTCAATGAATTTTTTGCATTTTTCATATTGGCAATCGCTTTTTCTTTTTTTGCGACCTGCCTCGAGTATTCGTCAAAAGAAATATTGTTTTGCAAGAATTCAGCGATTTTTTCCTGCGTTTGTTTATCCGAATTTCCGAAATTGAACACCGATTTTGCGATTTGCTCTTTCGTCCAAGACATATTTTTCTCCTTTTTTTTGCACAAATATACTTTTTGCCGCAAGCGTTCACGTCAAATAATCTATCTCTCTCTTTGTTCCCATCTCAAATCTCTGTGCCTTTTTAAGGAAGCGACAAAGAAAATCCGTCCCTCGTTTACGCCGCTTGGGTGCCAATCGAGGCGCAAATCCCAGCATTCCAAGTCCGCCGTAATTGATACGCCCTGATTTATGAATTTGTTTTCGGTGAAGCTCCACGTGCCGCTCCAGTTCATTCTCCATCTTTCCGAAAGCGCTGTTCCAAATCCGGCGGACATATTGTAGTGTTTTGTGTGGCGAAATTCCGAGGCAATGTCGGGACGGCTCATTGAGTAAGTATAACGGGGGGTTATGTTTATGTTCCAATCCCTGCTACTTGTTTTGAAAACATTGTCCAAATAGCCGAATTCTTCAAAACCGTTGTGGATTATCATATCGCCGCTCCAAAAATTGCCGCGCAGGGTCGGAAGCCGCGGAGTTATGTTTATGCTGTGTGAAAGCGGGCGTAGCCTGTCAAGATTGTTATTCATATCGTAAGGATGAAAAACACCCGAATATGACAAATTAACACGAGGCGCAGGAATACCCGCCGTAAGCGAAATATTGCTTAGTTTTTGACTGTCTGCCTCAAAGTTATATGAGCCCGAAATATTGGCGTTTAACAAGTTTATTTTCCTCGAAGTTGGTCTTCCTCCGTCTTCTGTCGGAGGACCTGCGATTTTTGTTTCAAAGAAATTGTTTATTCCAAACCTTATTTCCTGCCTGCGCGGAGTTCCTGTCGGCGAACTTATCCCGATTGACGGAAAGCGAACATCCAAGTCGGTTTCGGGGGTAAAGACATAGCCTACGCTCGGCGAAAGAGTGTGCCGAATTCCCTCCATTCGCCCAAATCTTATCGGGAAAATACCAAACAATTCGGTTGATAATGTTATTCCTGTATTCCACCAGACCTGATGCGCTTTGTTTATGTCGAAAGCTGGGTCGCGATAGAAAATAGTGTCGTTTCGGCGTATTTCTCGCGGTATTGTGTCGCGAGCAACGAGTACTATTGTCGTGTCTCTGAAAAGCCAATGAGGGTTTTCGATTATTTGTTTGTCTCTGCCTGCGTATTCGATGTTATTTATGCTGTCGATCGAAATTGTGTCGAATACTCTTACAAGTATATTGTCCGTGAAAGTTAGCGTGTCGATGTAGGAGTCGAAAACTGCCTGATTTACAGTAAAATTCGGCGTAATTCTTATATGCCTGAATATATTAAACGGCATATTTATAGGTATCGAATGCGACATTCCTCTGTGTATGTTTTGAAAATCCACTTGTGCCGGCTCGTGAAAAATAGAATCGACAGCCACAAATTCCGTTGATTTGCCTTCCCAAATTCGTTGATTTGCCCGATAACTATAACTCCACGAAAGATTGGCAAGCGGATTTATTCTTTGATTATTTTGATTGGCGGCGTTGTTGTTATCGCTTTCATTATTGCTCAAAAAAGGTAAAAGCGGGCGATTGCTCAACGAAAAATTCACTGTAGGCAGGTCTTGTTCTATCGTTTCTCTCTGTAAATTTTGGTTGCGGTTCCACGTAAGAGACGCGTGTCCGCCTATTTCGTCGAAGCGTTTGGTGAGCGCCAAATTGCTTGACAAATTCTGGTTTAAGATATTTGTAGTGTCGTCTGAAAAGTCGGTGAAGTAGCGTCTGTCCGACACCATACTCCCTCTTCCGGTCAGCCTGAAACTTCTGTCGGGAAGCAGATTTTGGTCGTGGCTGAAATTAAGCGACCATCGATTATGGTGTCCCAAAAATTGGTCGGTTATGGAAAAATCGGTGTAAATATGTCCGCGCAACACGTCTTTTATGTGGTACCTTGTTTCGGCTTTCGTTAAGAATGTCTCGAAATTATCAACTTTTCCCGCAAGCATAAAATCCAAGTAATCGTTTATAGCCCAATAGTATCCGACATTATCGACGTTGCCGCGTCCGTTCAAATTTACACCCCATCTGATAGGAAGCCAACCGCTTTGCCTGTTCTGGTTCAGCGGGAGAATAAAATAAGGGAGCGCCACCATAGGAGCGTCGCCGATAACCAAAACAAACGGGCGGGCGACTGCGCGGTCGTTGGGGATAATTCTTATTTTTTCGGCATAAAAATGCGAGTGCGGTTGCTCAGGAAAGGCGCAGGTTGTGTATAGACAGCGATGACCGTAAATTGCCGTATCGGTACGGACTAAATCTTGAGCAAAATACGTGGCGTCTTCGTTTGACGCTAAAAGTCCGTGCCTTACTCGTCCCAATCTTGTTTGGGTGTTATATCTTATTGTTGTGCCTCTGAGCGTATCGCTTCCGTCTATTAAAACGGGATTTCCTGTGGCAATCATATCTCTTGTGTTCGTAAAATAAGTTATGGTATCGGCAGTCAAAGTTATGCTTCCGTAAACTATTTTTGAATTGCCCATAAGCGTAATTACGCTGTCCCGCGCCGAAAATTCCACCTCGTCCGCCCAATAATCGAGGGGTTGGGTCAGCGAAAACACCAAAAACGCAATTACGAATATAAAAAGTATAATTTTTTTCGCCATTACAACCTCGGCACTGCTTCGAGCAATGTTTTTGTATATTCATTTTGCGGATTATTCACGATTTCTGTGCAATCGCCTTCTTCCACAATTTTTCCTTTAAACATAACCGCAACTCTGTCGGCAATGTGATTTATGACAGCCAAATCGTGCGAAACAAACAAGTAAGACAGCCCGAATTCCTTTTTGAGTTCAAGCAGAAGATTTATAATTTGCGCCTGAATTGACACGTCAAGCGAAGATACAGGCTCATCCGCCACAATAAGTTTCGGCTTTACCGAAAGCGCGCGCGCAATAGCAATTCTCTGACATTGCCCGCCCGAAAACTGGTGCGGATAGCGTTTAAGCGCATTTTGAGCGATACCCACGCAATCAATAAGTTTTTTTATTTCCGCCTCGCGTTCTGTTGCGTTAAATTTTGTATGAATTTTGAGCGGCTCTTCCAAAACGTCAAAAATTGTTTGCCGCGGATTAAGCGAACTTACGGGGTCTTGGAAAATTATCTGCATTTTTCGCCTGTATTTTTTAAGCTCGCCAAAGCCCAAATGAGTAATATCGTCGCCGTCCAAAATAATTTGCCCTGATGTTGGTTTAAGCAAACGAATGGCGGTTTTTCCGAGAGTTGTTTTTCCACAGCCTGATTCTCCGACCAATCCCAAAACCTCGTTGTCGTTTATGGTCAGGGATACGCCGTCGACAGCGCGTAAACTCTGTTTCTCTGCGCTGAACGGTGAATTCTTAAGCGAAAAATCGACTGTTATGTTTTTTAGTTCTAACATTTCAGCGGAAAAATACTAAATATACGGACGAGTATTCGGGGAAAATGCAAAATTAGGCTGTTTTTTCGTAATTTTTTTATTTTTCTCCCACTTTGCCGCAACAAAAAATTATATTATCGAAAAAAATAAGGAGTTGCTTTATACCCACAAATGCAGAAAACATTATTGCAAACTATAGAGCGGAGAGAGAGAATGTCCGATAATTCCGAAGTTATCGTCTATCAAACTAATGACGGCAACTTAAAAATGAATGTTCGCTTAGAAGAAGAAACTGTTTGGTTAACTCAGATGCAAATGGTAGAATTGTTTCAATCTACGAAACAAAATGTAAGTTTACACATAAATAATGCTGTTGCAGAGGGTGAACTTGATCCAAATTCAGTTGTCAAGGAATACTTGACAACTGCCGCAGACGGTAAGAATTATCGTACAAAGCATTATAACCTCGATGCTATTATCTCTGTAGGATACCGTGTAAAATCTTTACGCGGCACACAATTTCGTATTTGGGCAAATAAAATTTTGAGAGATTATTTGTTAAAAGGCTACTCCATAAACAACCGAATGAACCGTATTGAAGACAGTGTCGAAGCTTTGAAGTGTAGAGTAAATGAAATAGACCTGCAAATAAACACACATCTTATCCCCACTCAAGGCGTATTCAGCCAAGGACAAATTTTCGACGCTTACGTATTCGCGACAAACTTAATAAAATCGGCGACAAAAACAATAATTTTGATAGACAATTACATAGATGAAAAATCTTTGCTTATTTTGTCGAAACGCAACAAAGGTGTAAGTGCTGAAATTTACACAAAACAAATCACCGCTCAGATGAAACTGGACTTAGAAAAGCACAATTCTCAATACGAGCCGATAAAAATCAACAAATTGACAACTTTTCACGACCGATTTGTGATAGTTGACGGCGTGGTTTATCACATAGGCGCCTCGCTTAAAGATTTGGGTAAAGATTTATTTGCATTTTCGAGAATAAATATAAAAGCAGAAAAATTATTGGATAGTGTTTAGGATTTTTCACAAATTCCTCCAATTTTCCACAAAAAACAGTAAAAAGAGAAAAAATCACAAAAAACCATCAAACCAACGTAGCGCTCCCAAATAAATAGTATTTTATGGGTGCGAAAAATACGGAATAGTGGAGATTGTCTCCGCTTTTCTTTTAATTCCTTTTGAAAGGAAAATACGACAAAGCAACTGTCTTTAGGTTGTTCTGTCTGTCGTGTTTTTATCAAAAAGATAAGCATATTCTGTATTTTTCGCGAAATCAATGAATAATTGGCGGAACAGCCTTTCCCGTTGTTCTTGCTTTAACTTTTTTTAGGAGGGTTTTATGGGGAAAATTGTTAGAGTGTTGGCGGCAGTATTGATTGCAGCTTGTGTTGTGTGTGGGCAGACAGTTGGAGGTTTTTTTTCTAACATTGAATTAAGCGCTATGGAAGTAGAAAGTAGCGTTTTGAGAGAATTAAAAAGGGAAAAAAACGGATTGTGGGCTGGCGCGGTATTGTTTGGGCTTGCATCAGGTATTTTACTTGCGGCAGATGCGAGTGTGGCGACCGATATAATAGGTGCGGCAACAGGTGTTATGGCAGGTGTAATGGCGCCATCTGCAGTTGTAAGGACGGCAGTATATCAAAGAGCGCGGTGGGAGGTTGGGCGTACTATTCCAATAAGAAGTGCAAATCAAAGAAATGCCACACATAATCAAAACGAAGGAGTGCGACAAGTACTTACGAGTCCGCCGCCGCCACCTTCGCAGAGAGTTGAAATTCAGCGAGCCGGAGTTGACGAACAACTGAGGCGAGAGGAAGAAATGAGGGAGCGAGCCAGAGACCGAGACAGAGAAGAAGAATGGCAAGTACAACAGAGAGAAGCGAGACACCGTTGGGAAGAACAACAACGGCAACAGAAATCAGAGTGAGTAGGTGTAAAAATTGTTTTTGCAAAGATTTATCAGGGCGGGAAATTTCTCGCTCTTTTTTGTTTATTCACCGCAACGGCAAGAAAATATTAAACGTCGTTCCTTTGCCTACTTCGCTTTCTACATCAATAACGCCGTTGTGGAAATCTATGAGTTTTTTTACTATGGCAAGCCCAAGCCCCGTTCCGTTTTCTTTGGTGGTGTGGAAAGGCGAGAATATTTTTGACAATTCTTCCGCAGTCATTCCCTTGCCTGTGTCGGAAATTGAAATAATTGCGTAGTTGCCGCCGCCTCGGCTTGTTTTTTTGCAGGAGACGATAAGCGTTCCCGTCTCACCCATCGCCTGAACTGCATTCAGCGCAATGTTGAGTAATACCTGCCTGAATTTTTCAGGGTCAATTTGAGCGACAATCGGCGCTAAATCCCAATTTTTTTTGACTTCTATCTGCGTTCCGTTCCCGAAAACTACCTCGATTTCCATACTGTCCGTAAATTCCGAAAGCATTGGAATGAGGTCGATAGTGCGGAGTTCCGACTTGCTTTGTCGCCCGAAAATCAGCATACTCGACACTATTTTATTTAGACGTGAAAGCGCGTCGATAATTTTTTCGATTGTCTGTTTTCTTTTGTCGGTAGTATCAAAACTTTTGTCGAGAAGCCTTGCCCAAGTTCCCATTGCGCCGAGCGGGTTTTTTATTTCGTGGGCAAGGGTCGCCGCCATTTCTCCGAGCGCCGCCAAAACGCGATTTTGCTGATTTTCGCTTTCGAGCTGCTTTAGCGTTGAAATGTCGTTAAATATTTCTACAGCCCCCAAAAGATTTTCGTTCGCGTCTCTTAAAAGCGAGCTCTGATACACCACGGGAACAGGCGAGCCGTCTTTGTTCCACAGCGCTTTTTCGTCGCGGTCGTAGCCTTTTCCCGAACGCAGAACGTCGAGCAGGTTTTTGTCGGAAAAACCTTTTTCTCCGAAAAATGTGGCAAAATTTGCGCCTATCGCGTTTGCCGCCGAATAGCCTGTAGAACGTTCTGCCGCCGCGTTAAATTGCGTTATTATTCCCGCCGTATCGACTGCGATTACGCCGTTGTGCATAGTTCCCAAAATGCTGTTCAGGACTGTGTATGCTTCTTCTAATTTTTGATTTTTTTCGTCTAATTCAACGTTAAGTTTTTCAAATTGCTTTTCCATTGAGCCGTAAGCGGAAGTCAGTTGCTCGCAGCGTTGCATTACGCTTTCGAAAGTGCTTTGCAGGGCGGCAAAGGTGTCTTCGTCAAAATGCTGCGTTTGCGTCGTCGGCTCTTGGCTCATTTTTTGTCCTGTAAAAATCAATTTGTTTTTTGAGAATTTTTTCGGCGTCCAAAAAGCGCACGATTTCTTCCTGAACGTTTTTTATCGCTTCGTCCAAAATTTTTGCTTCGTTAAAGTTGGCGTTGTGTTTTTGTGCAAGCCACGTCTCGATGTCTGCACTTGCGGAATTTTTGAGTTTGGCTATTTCTTCTATAAGTTTGTTTTCTTCTTCAAATTTTGAGGTCAGTCCGTTTAAATTTCCTTTTGTGCGCGCAATATCTCCCGAAAGCGACGAGGTTAATTTGGTGAGTTTTTTGTAGATTTCGAGCTGTTCATTAAAAACAGACGTAAGTTTTATCACCGTTTGAATAAGATTAGCCACACTTAATTTCCTCGTCGTCCGTATTGGTGTTGCCAAACTGCGTCGTTTCGCCTGAATTCCGCTTCTCTCGCCCAAAAATTATCGGGAAATCTGTCTCGGAGAGCGTCGTAAGCGGCAATCGCCTCAGCAAATCTGTTGGTATGATAAAAAACGTTCGCTATCTGATAAAGTCCCCAAGGCGTGTCGGAATGTTGCGGGAAACGTCTTGTCGCCCGAACATACATTTCTCTTGCTTCTTCCCAACGTCTTGTTCTGTAATAATAGTCCGCCAAGCGATAATGCGCTTCTGCAACGTGCGTGTTTAAATTTGCTTGTGTTCCCAACTCAATTACGGACAAATACGCCCTTTCCGCCGCCGAAAAGTTTGTTAACCTGCGAAACGCTTCCGCCATTTTAAATCTTGCGTGAAGTCGGTCTTCGTCGTTTGCCGCAAGTGCGTCTGCCTGTCTGAATGCCTCAATCGCCTTGCCTTGTTGGTCTAAATCCGCTAAAATGTCGCCCAAAAATTCGTATGCCTTGCCTATAAACCTGCCGCCGTTTCTGAAACGTCGAATGTAATCGTTAAATACTCGTTGCGCGTCGTTATTTCTGTGTTGTTGTCTGAGAGATACAGCTGAAAAGAACATCGCGCTTTCAAACATATTTCCTCTCGGAAAACGGCTCATATAGTTTTGGAATTCGCGGCTTGCTCTGTCCCAATTATTGAGGCGGAAAAAGCACATTGCAATATTATAAAGCGCCGCGCCAGCTGACGGTCTGTTTGGGTGATTTTCCATAAATCTGCGAAAAACTTCGATTGCTCGGTCGTATTCTCGGTTGTAAAAATGGCGCATTCCGACAAGCAATTCCTGCCCCTCGTCGCTGATGGTATCGACAATCGCCATAGTAAGTCCATCGGCAACCCGCACTTCGATTTCGCTCAGATTTTCTTGCGGCGGAATAAGGTTAATGTCGTCTCTTATTTCCGCTTGAATTACGGCGCGTATGTCAATCGGCGGGTTTTCGCGAAGTTGCGCCTCTATCATTCTTCGAAATCTTTCGATTAAATTGCGCGCTTCAACTTGACCGGGGGCGAAATCGGTTTTTTCTATGTATTGCTCAAGATGGTTTATTGCCTCCTGAAATCTTCCCAAATCGCCCAAAATTCTGCCCAAATAAAAGTGTGCGTTAAAACCCAGATCGGGATCGGGGATTGCGCGTTCAAAATTTACACGAGCCATTTCGTTTTGTCCAAACCGTCGGCGTATAAGTCCTGCATAATAATAGGCAAGCGGAAAACCGGGGCTTTCGCGGCGCGCTCTTGCGATAAATTCAAGCGAGCGGTTGAGGTCGTCGTTGTTTGCGCTTCTGATACCTCGCTGATAAAAAAAGACCGCCGAATCCATAAGCGTTCTTGCCGCGGGAGTAATTACTACGGGGCGTGGAGCCGTTGCCGCTCTTTGTTGCTGTTGTCTTTGTTGTGCCGTGGGCGCTTGTGCTTGTTGGAACGTTGCCGCTTCTTGCGCTCTTCGGTTTATGAGCGCGTCAATTCTTTGAGCGATTATTCGCCTTTGGTCGTCGCCTGTGCCGACTTGTGCTTCTTGCCACATTACAAGCGCTTCGTCTATTCGCCCCAAGTCTTCAAAAAGTTGAGCTAATCTCAACTGCGCTTCAGTCCAGCCGGGATTTAGGTTTAGTGCGGTACGATAACTTAATTCGGCTTCTCTAAGATTTCCCTGCGCTCTGTTAACGTCGCCAATTCCCAAATGCGCGCCTGCGTGATTAGGGAAAGAAGACAGCACCTGCCGAAACGCGTCCATAGCCAAGTCAAAGTTTGCGTTTGCGAAAAACTCTCTTCCCAATGTATAATGAAGGACTTCTCCCTGCGCAAAACTTCCCGCAGAAAAAAACATAATTGCCAAAAATACCGCTACAAATAATCTAAGTTTTTTCATATTCCCTTGTTTCCTAATGACAAAATTGCCAATTTCACAATATAAAAATAATAAATGCGCGAAGTGTTTTCGGTAAAATGCAAGGTAAAAGTTATTTTTGATTGAAATATTATATAAAATTACAACTTTACGTTTAATTTTGCAACAGAACGCGGATTTCTACACGACGGTTTTGGACTCTTCTTTCTTCGCATTCATTCTCGACCGCGGGGCGGTCGGGACCGTGAGCGCTGAGACGTAATCTGTCGCGCGATATTCCCTGATTCCAAAAATAAAGCCCTATCGTCAGCGCCCTGTTTCGCGATAACAAAATGTTTCCTTCGCGCTTTCCCGTATCGTCGGTATGTCCCGATATTTCGAGGGTCGTTTCGGGATTTTTAATCAGGGTCGTTAAAATTTCAAAAAGCGCTCTTTCCGTACTCTGCGTTAAGCGGTACGTTCCGAATTCAAAGAGAATTACCTCGGTTTTGATTACCGTCGCTTCCGCTGTTTGGACGATAATTGCGGGCTCTTCGACTTCTTCGGGCTCTTCTTCTTCAAATATTTCGGGCAAGAAATATACGAGCTCTTCTTGCGGCTCCGTCGGCAAAGGTAAAATGATTTCGTTCAAGTCCTGCCGAGGCGTTCTTGTTCTGCGAATTCTTCCTGCAAAAGTATAGCCGACGCTCAATGAATAGACGGCTCGAAAGCGCATATCCGTTTCGGCGAAAAAGCGGTCTGTCGTCTCGTCGTGGCGGTAAGCCGTATGCTCGTTTCGGTAGCCGAACAAAACTTTGTTTGTTATATCAAAATGATGACCTCGTCTGTCGCTTCCGAGAAGTAATTTATGAAAAACGCCGCCGAAACTAAAATTCTCTTCAATAATTTCGGCAAGAAAAACGTTTCTTTTGTCGTGTAATCTTACAATAATGTCCATTTGCTCAAACCCGCCGCTTACACCTAATACGTTTTTGACATTCGGATTTTTTGAGGAGCGTATAAGTCCGCCGATATTTAAGTCGCCGCCTAAATAATTTTCGCCGCCGCGCGCTTCCGCAACAAAATAAAAGCCGCCCGAAGAAAGAAGCCCCAAACCGACATTGCCGCCGAGAGTTTGCGCCGCCCGCTCTATATATTGAAATTCTGGACGAATTGTAAACACCAAAGGAACGCGGCGAATACTTGAATTTTGCGCGAAAACAGGAAAAACCGTCAACATCAAAATCAAAACCGTGAAAAGAATATTTTTGTTTTTAGTCATTTAGTTTCCACTTGCCTTGCTTTCCGAATTCCGGACTATTCCGCTGTTTCGTCCCACTATTCCGCGCCAGTTTTCGCTTACCGCTTCTCTCGCGCCTCTGACAAAAATGACGGCTTGGCTCTGAGAATTCAAAATTTTACCTTCATTATTTCCCGCAATTCCCCCGACGTCGCTGTCGCCGCTTATATTGCCTGAGACAAAAACGCTTTCTATCGTGCCGCGATTAGTCCCCGCAATACCGCCGACAAAAGTTTTGCCGTTAATATTTACGTTTTCGAGGCGCAAATTTTCTATCGTGCCGCCAACGCCTATAACGCCGAACATTCCCTGATTTTCGCCGCTCGGATTATTGACAGAAAGCCCTGTTATTGAGTATCCGCCGCCGTCAAACGAGCCGACAAAAGGCGAACCGCTTGCGCCTATCGGAATCCAATTCTCTGCTCCGCTCAAATCTATGTGCGCAATTTGTATATAGTACGCAGAAAGCGTCCATCCGCCCGTTCCGGAGCCGACCGTTTGCAACGTAGCAACGTCGTAAACCACCCAAGCCGTCTGCGGCGTAAGACCATCCCTATCGGAATTCGGATCATTCGGATCATTAGGATCATTAGGATCATTAGGATCATTAGGATCATTTGGATCATTAGGATCATTTGGATCATTTGGATCATTGGGATCATTGGGATCGTTCGGATCGTCGATTGAAATTTCTACCCATTGCGCATAAAATATGGTGTCGGAATATATGATTACGCGATTGCCTACGCCGCCGAGCCGAATACCGTTTTCTTTTTGACTAAACCAACCCTGAAATGTGTAATTCGTCCTTTGCGTGTTGGGAAGATTTATTGTTTCGCCGTATTTTACAACGATGTCGGACGGCTGAGTTCCGCCTTGAGCGTCGAACTTTACGACCTGCTCAGGCAAAAGCGTCGCCTCTTTAATAAAAAGTTCCGAGCAAGCAGTGAATATTATCATTGCGGAAATAAGAGACAAAACAGCGGTAATTTTTTTACTCATTGCAATGCAACCTTTATCGTAAATTATGTAATTTTATGTTTTTCAACATATTAAAAATAATATTTGTGCAAACCAAAAAGCTGAAAAAACTTTTTTTGTATTTTGCCAACGGATAGACGGATTCATCTTTTTTTTGTTGGCGAATAGTATTTTGCCGACAAAAACGCAAAAAAAGGATTTTTTATGCCAACCTACAAAATAGAACAAATACGAATTTCAACCGACCACACCGAAAAATCGCTGCTCAACAAAATAGCGCGAACTTTGAGCATTCTCCCCCACGAAATAGAAAACGTGAAAATTACAAGCAAATCCATCGACGCACGAAAAAAGCCGCCCGTAAACGTAATTTCCGCCGAAATTTCACTGAAAAATCCGCTTGCCTCAAACATTAAATTCGTAAACCCCATAGAAAACGCCATCTCCACCGTAGTTGAGACAAGGCACGCCTTGTCTCAAAACAGCAACGTTTCCATTTCAAAAAATATCAGCCGCCCCACAGTTGTCGGATTTGGTCCCGCGGGAATTTCAGCGGCGTATATCTTGGCAAAAAACGGCGCAAAACCGATAATTTTCGAGAGGGGAGAAGCGATTTCCGAGCGACAAAAAACGGCGAATTCGTTCTGGAACGACGGAATTTTGGACGAAAATTCAAATGTTCTCTTCGGCGAGGGCGGCGCCGGGCTTTTTTCGGACGGAAAATTGACTTCGCGAAGCAAAGACGTCGAAAATCGACAAGTTTTTTTAGAAATGCTTGTCAGACACGGTGCAGACAAATCAATTTTGACCGACACTCGCGCTCATATCGGCACGGATATTTTGGCGAAAATTCTTAAATCCGTGCGCGAAGAAATCTTGGAATTGGGCGGCGAAATAAAATTTAGCTCGCAATTAACCGACGTAAAAATCAGCGATAAAAAACTTGCGGGAATTTATGTAAACAACGATTTTTTTGAGACGAAAAATTTAATTTTGGCAATAGGACATTCCGCTAGCGATACCTACAAAACGCTGAAAAATTACTTGGCAATAGAGCCAAAGCCGTTTGCCGTCGGCGTTCGTATAGAATTTGAGCAGGAACTGATAAACCGACTTCAATACGGAAAATACGCTCCAAATCTTCCTGCGGCTTCTTTTTCGCTTACATTTAAGGCGAAAGATGGAGCATTGCCTTGCTACACTTTTTGTATGTGCCCGGGCGGTCGGGTTATTGCCTGCTCGGCGCAAAAAGGACTTGTGTCGGCGAACGGAATGAGTTATTCTACGCGAAATTTACGCTTCGGAAACGCCGCGTTTTTGGTGCCCGTCAGCCCGAAAAGTTTTGAAAACGCATTTGATTTTTTAGAAAATATCGAAAAGAAAACATTCAATAAAGGCGGTGGAAATTACGCATTACCCGCGCAAAATCTTGCCTCGTTTTTATACGAAAAAGATAATGTTTTTGACTACGAATTATCGCCGCACAGATACAAATTGACCGACATAAACGGAATTTTGCCCGAAGTTGTCCAAAAAACGCTGAAAGTTGCAGTGCCTCAAATGCTTGGCTCAATGGGAAAAATCCCATTTGAACAAGCGGCAATTTTCGCGGCAGAAACGGGAAGTTCGTCGCCTGTCCGAATTTTGCGAGACGACAACACTCTGCAATCCGAAAACGCCGCAGGACTTTTTCCTTGCGGCGAGGGCGCGGGGTATGCAGGCGGCATTGTTTCGAGCGGTATCGACGGAGTAAAGTGCGCTAAAGCGCTACTCACGCAATGTTTGTGAATACATTCACCACGTCTTCATCGTCGTCGATTTTGTCTAACAGGACTTCGGTTTTTTCCATTTCTTCGTCGCTCAGCTCTACGGGATTGGTCGAAATTCTTTGCAAAGTTGCGGTTTTCGGGGCAATTCCGAGTTTTTCCAAGCCTTTGGAGAGGTTGCCGAATTCTGTGTAGTCTCCGTAAATGTAAATTGTGTCGTCTGTTTGCTCCAATTCTTCCAAGCCGAAGTCTATAAGTTCCAGTTCCATCGCTTCAACGTCGATACCTGCGCGTTTTTCAATTTCGAAGACGGCTTTTCTGCTGAACATAAATTCCAACGCGCCGTTTTGCAGAAGTTGTCCGCCGTGTTTGTTGAAGTACGATTTTATATTTGCTACCGTGCGGGTGTTGTTGTCGGTTGCGCATTCTATAAAATACTGAACGCCGTTTGCGCCCTTGCCTTCAAATGTAATTTCCGTAATGCTGTCGGCGTCTTTTCCTTGCGCTCTTTTAATTGCGGCGTCGATGTTGTCTTTGGGCATATTTTCCGCTTTGGCGTTAAGGATGGCGGCGCGCAATTTTGCGTTCATTTCGGGGTCGGGAACGCCCTCTTTTGCGGCAAGTGTAATTGCTTTCGATAATTTCGGGAACACAGTTGACATCTTGCCCCATCTTTTCATTTTTCTTTCTTTACGAAACTCAAACGCTCTTCCCATAGTAAAAAATCCTTTTATTTTGGTTTATTTTCTGTTTTTTCACAGTAAAAATAATATTTGGGCGATGGTCTCCACTCATTTTTATTTTGGCAAATAGTATTTTTTCGTAGAATTTAATAAAAAAAGGGTGGGCAACCGTTGCCCAAAAAGGACGGTTTATGGCGAAAAAATTCAGAAAACTGCGGCACGATATAGCATACATTGTTATATTAACGATAGTTTTTGTCTCAAAAAAAACGCCGCGCTTTTTAGGATTACGGATTTTTGCAATTATTGGACTGCTTATGGGTTTTGCCCTCAAAAAAGAGCGAAATATTGCGCGCCAAAATCTCAAAAGAGTCTTTGAGGACTACGACGACAAAAAAATAAACAAAATAATCAACGGCGTTTTTATAAATGCGGGAAAATCTGCTTTCGACGGCATAAAATTGCCCGAATATTCAAAGGAGAAATTCTCCAAAATAGTTCGTTTCAACGACGAAAACTCGGCGCGCGAGATTTTTTCCGCTTCTCAAAAAGGTATGATAGGTTTATGCAACCATTTGTCGGCGTTTGAAGTAAAATCGCAGGCGCTGGCAATATACGGATACAAGGCAATGGCGATAGGAACAAAGCTTTTCGACAAAAGAGTGTATGATATTTTCATAAAAATGCGCCAAAGAAACGGCGTGGAATATTTTGACCGCAACGGCGGAATAATGAGCGCTTTTCGACTTTTAAAAGAAGGCTATATTTTTGGAATTCTGCTTGACCAAGACGCCACGGACGAAGGAGTTTTTGTGAATTTCTTGGGCGAAGAAGCGTGGACTCCGTTTATCCCTGTTAAAATGGCGATAAAATGTAAAATCCCGATGATTTGGGCGTTTTTAATTCGCGAAAAAGGCGATAAATACGTTTTTCATATCGAAAAAACCGACATAATTAAAACCGAAAACGAAATGGAAACCTATATCTTGAATTTAGAAAAATATAACGAGCGGCTCGGAGAATACATTAAAAAATATCCCGAACAATGGGTTTGGATGCACAAAAGATGGAAGCGAAAACCGCAAGATTACCCGCCTGAATTATCTGTTTCACACTACAAAAAAGGAGAAGAAAAATGAAGTTGCAAGTGTCTTTGGCAAAGCGAAGTTATCCGATTTTCATAAACGAAAACGCCAATTTTTACGAGACGGTTAAGAGTAATTGCCCTGCGAATAAATACATAATTATAACGAACGACACAATCGCCAAACTTTACGAAAATCATCTTTCGGATTGGAAACGAAACCTGCCCGACGCGTCTGTCGTTGTAATTCCCGACGGCGAAAAATACAAAAATATGAAAACGCTCAATTTTATAATGGACGAAATGTTTAAGCAAAATCCCGACCGAAAAGCGGCGGTTATTGCGTTTGGCGGCGGAGTTGTCGGCGACATTGCGGGCTTTGCGGCTTCTATGTTTTTGCGCGGCGTAAACTATATCCAAGTGCCGACAACGCTTTTGTCGATGGTGGACAGTAGCGTGGGCGGAAAAACGGCGGTAAATCACAGCAGCGGAAAAAATTTAATCGGCAGTTTTTATCAGCCGAAAATGGTTTGGATAGACACAAAATTTTTGGAAACCCTGCCCGAACGCGAATATTTGGCGGGCTGCGGCGAAATTGCAAAATACGGATATATCGGCGGCAAAAAAATGTTTGAATTTATAACCGGGGGCAACGATTGCCATTTTGAAAAAATCTGCGCAAGAGACAAAGATTTGTGCGTGGAAGCAATCCAAAAATCCATAGAAATAAAGGCGAAAATCGTAGGCAAAGACGAAACGGAAACAGGGCAGAGAGCATTGCTGAATTTTGGGCACACCTTTGCGCACGCTTTTGAAAAAGTTTACGGCTTCGGCACTCTTTTGCACGGCGAAGCGGTAGTTCTGGGAATAGATTGCGAAGTAAAACTTGCCGAAAGATTGGGTTTGCTGAAGAAGAAAGACGTAAAAGTTTTGAGCGCTTCGCTAAAAATACTGAAAAAACCGAACATTCCGCATAAAGTCGCTTCGGGCGCTATTTATAGGGCGATGTTTTCGGACAAAAAAAAGGCGGACGGAAAGCTCGTTTTTGTGCTTCCCGTGGCTTGCGGAAAATCCGAAATAATTAACAATGTCGATAAGAAAAACATAATTTCCGTTCTCGACGAGGAGTTTGGCTCTTGGGTATTTTAATTGAAAATCGGAGCAAAAATTGAAAAAATTAGCGATAATCTTCACGCTTTTTTGCGCTTTGACGGTAAGTTTTGCCGCCGAAACCGATACCTTGCCCGAAATTTCCGATAGGCATAACCCGTTTCTGATAACCTCGCTTTCGCTTATTCCGGGGCTTGGGCAAGCGGTAATGGGGAATTATGCCAGAGGGACTTTCTTTTTGTCAACGGAAGGAATTATCGGCTGGATTGCCTATCGGGCGTGGGTGGATTATCGCAGGAGTTATCATAGAATTTACGCGCTTCAGGATACGCTTGCCAACCGTCGAACGCGCGGAATTCAGCAGGAAGACACAATCGCTTTTGCTCGCGATACAATGCTTTTGGCAAACAGGGTCGCGCTTGCCCAATACGATAATTTATTTGAAAAAGCCCGATACCACAACGCAACATTTATGTTTGGCGCGGTCGGAATTTGGAATTTGCTGGACGCGTTCGGCGCGGCTGCCAATATGCAAGGCGCGCAAAATCCCGACCCGAGGCGCGCTATGGCTTTGTCGGCAATTCCATTTACAGGCGCGGGGCAGTTTTACAACGGCGAATGGTTTAAGGCAGGGCTTGTTTTTGCAACCCAGACGTCGTTTGTTTTCGGCGGAATTCGTTTTCAGCATTTGATGCACAAAGCGCAACAATTTCCACGAGATTTGAGCGAAGACGAAAGTTTTTCCTTACTTCCGACAGGCGAAAGAGTTGACCGTTGGCGCAGTAATCACAGAAATGCGGCTCAGCGGCGAACAATGTTTTTCTGGTATTTCGTAATTTCATACATCTACGGGATGACAGACGCCTTTGT